>CALCPT010000690.1 GCA_937897265.1 uncultured Alcaligenaceae bacterium | reverse complement strand
TGGGCACAACGTATTTCACGCGGCTATCTGATTGATCGGTATCAAGATCGATCATGCCCTTCTTGCGTAGGGTTTTGAGTCGCCGATGTGCGGTCGTTGCCGAAATCTCGTGGGTAAGGCTCATCGCCTCAAGAACACTAATCTTCTTTTCAAGATGCCAAACCCCTGCCAACATCGTCAGCAAACGCTCTTCAACCGGATCCATCGCCGGAAAAGTGGGGATTTCGCGAATCGCCTGCACTAAATTCAAAAAGCGAAGATAGGTGGCAGAATATTTAGATTGATTAACCATATCTGACATATTAAAGTCTTATTCACATTATTGCTACCTGAAAATACCCAATTACTATGTGAAACACTGGCGGTTCTAACACCGTTCAAGATTGACATAAAAATAGCGATTGCAATCGCTGATTGCTGACAAAAGCACCCAAGGAGACCACTCATGAAGATTCGCACAACGCTGAAGCCCTTTTTTGCACGCCCGCTGCCTCGTCGAGCGCTAATGCTTGGTGTCGCAGGCATATTAGGACTTGGTCTCAGCTTAGGGAGCCAAAACAGCTACGCTCAACCCTATCCGAGCAAGCCGATCAAATTGATCATCCCCTTTAACGCGGGTGGCGCCCTGGATATCGTTGGCCGCTTGCTCGCTGGCGAACTTTCAAAACAGCTTAGTCAAAGTGTGATCGTTGAAAACAAAGCAGGCGCTGGGGGCAATATTGCCGCCTCGTTCGTCGCCAAGTCAGATGCAGATGGCTATACCCTCTTGATGGGCTCAACGGGTAACTCAGTCAACAAAGCCTTGTATGGCAATCTGAACTATGACCCTGATACCGACCTGACACCAGTTGCCATCGTCGGTCAAATGCCCAACGTACTGCTGGCGCACAAGTCTGTTGCAGCCAACACCGTTAGCGAATTGATCGCACTCTCAAAAACGAATCCTGCCAGTTTGAATTTTGCCTCGGGCGGCTCGGGTACTTCCGAACATCTGGCCGCGGCTCTGTTTAACCTGAAGGCTGGCACAGCGATTTCACACATTCCATACAAGGGCGGTGCTCCAGCAGCCACCGACCTGATGGGTGGTCAAGTGCAGCTGATGTTCACCAATCAGATCACTGCGATTTCGGCCCTGCAAAGCGGCAACGTTAAAGTGTTGGGTACCGCTAGCACTTCACGAAACAAAACCTTGCCCGATGTGCCAACGTTTGCCGAACAAGGTATGAACGACTTTTTAGTCGCCGTGTGGTGGGGGGTCTTTGGCCCACGCAACCTACCGCCTGAACTTGTCAATCGCTTGAACCAAGCAATCAACACTTCAGTCAAAACCCCTGAGGTGACAGCTAAGCTTGAGAGCATGGGCGCCACCCCCCTTTCACTCAGCGCACCAGAATTCAAAGCCTTCTTCACAAAAGAATCGGCACGCTGGTCAGAGGTCGTGACATCAGCAAAGATTAAAGTTGAATAAGGCGGGGGCTACTTCCTCACCTCGGTCTTACTGTCGTAACGTGTCCGCCACTCTTTAATAATTTCCGCCTGATTCTCTGATGCCCAAGCAAAGTCATTTTTGATCAGGCGGCTCGCCAATTCAGGCGGAAGATTTTTCGGCTTCGGTGTTTTCACGGGGTAGGCGACTATCTCGGAACGGGCAGCATAGGCGCTCATCGCCGCCTCTGAGACCGCCCAGTCAACAAACGTTTGCGCATCTTTCAGATTTTGAGTGGCCTTTGTAATCGCCACGCCTTGCAACTCCCAACCAATTCCCTCAGCAGGAATAATGATGTCAATCGGCGCGCCGACTGACTTTAGACTTGCGCCACGCAAGGGTAGAGAAATTCCGACGACATAATCTCCGGCTGCAGCTTGCTCACAGGGCCGTGAGCCAGAATACGAATAGCTTGCAATATTTCGATGCAAGGCATCCATGAATGCCCAAGCTTTATCCTTGCCCATGAGTTGAAGCCAGCCCGACACATTCAAAAAGCCCGTTCCAGAGGACGAGGGATTAGGCATCGTGATTTGCCCCTTGTACACAGGGTCGGTCAGATCAGACCACTTCTCTGGCCTAGGTAGGTTTTTCTTTTGAGCTTCGACGATATTGAAACAAATGGCAGTGCCAAACCCCCAAAGACCGGTCCAGGTCGGAGGATCGCGCGGATCGCGAAACTTGTCATTCAACTTTTCAATACCTGCGGGGCGGTACGATTGCAGTAAATTCATGGCATCAAGCGCCATTAAATTCGTCACTGCATGTCCAAAAAAAAGGTCGTTGCGAGGGCTGTCTTTTTCAGCGATCGCGCGCGCCTGAATGCTTCCGGCTGAGTCACGAACCCAGGTGACTTTGATCTCTGGGTGAGCTTTACTAAAGCGCGAGGCGAAATTTTTCAAATTATCCCCCTCGGCTGAACTATAAATCGTCAAGTCACCCGCAACTGCGGTGGTACCGGTCAACACTGCAACCAGCAAGAGACAAGCGCGTGCCCGGCGCCCTTGCAAGGCCTTTGCGAAATTCAGTCGTTTCATCACTCGCGATCCCATAAACAGAAAACGCTCTAGTGTCGACTAACTTGACCTGTACTGGCGCACCCAATTTGTGCATAGCGCCACTTGTTTATGCATATACTGCTAGGTCAGGTACCTGCCGCTATACTGAACAAAAACAAAATCCAATATCGAGACAGCTATGAACAAACAAACCGCGCTTAAACATCAGTTCCTTCGGCACGCGCTATGCGGCGCGTTGCTCTTGACCAGCAGCATGGTCTTGTCACAAACCATCGCCCAAGACTATCCCAGCAAACCCGTCACCCTTGTCGTGAGCTACCCTCCTGGGGGCTCTAACGATCTGACTGCACGCGCCATCGCACCCGCCTTGGGCGAAGCCCTCGGCGCCACGGTCGTCATCGAGAACAAGCCTGGCGCGGCCGGCATGATCTCGGGCACCTACGTGTCGCGCGCTGCGCCCGATGGCTACATGATTTTGCTTGGCAGCCTAAGCCCAATTATTGTTTCGCCACAAGCGGCAAAGAATCCACCTTTTAATACACCCGTTGATTTTCGGGCGATCAACCGTGTGGGGTCTACACCGCTAGGTATTGCGATGGGCCCGACTCTGCCAAACGTGAAGACTATTGCTGATCTCATTGCGGTTTCTAAAACACGCGATGTCACCTTGTCGTCTGCTGGCACGGGTGGCGTATCGCACCTCACGATTGAGTTGTTGCAAGCAGCTTCTAAAGGGCGCTTGGTTCATGTGCCTTATAAAGGCGCAGGGCCCGCAGTCACAGATACCGTGGCGGGCCACGTCGATGGAATCGTGATGGATATTTCGCCCTTGATGCCAATGATGGCTGATGGACGTTTAAAAGGTATTGCAGTGACAAGCTCCGAGCGCATGAGCTTTGTGCCAGATCTAGCGCCCGTGGGCGAATATTTACCCGGCTTTAGCGCGGTCAATTGGTTGGGGCTGTTTGTTCCGGTCAAAACACCAGAGCCGGTTGTGGCAAAGATCAACACGGCCATCATCAAAACAATTGCTCGGCCCGATGTCAGAACCAAACTTGAAGCAGCTGGCATTATGCCTTCTAGTATGGAGAACCCCGCCGCGTTTCAAGCCTATGTGAATGCAGAGTACACCCGCTGGGGCAAGATTTTGCAAGACGCGAAGATTGAAAAGCAGGATTGATAGGCCAGTCAAGCTGCGCCCTTCTCTGCCAAAGCTAATTCAGCCGCGGCAGAGGTAGGTGTGTCGACTTAGCGCTTTCCTACCAACGCATAAGCTTCGATTTCGCCCAAGCCCTTACACTGAATTAATCCATTTTTTGAAAAAATATAATTGTCGTGCAACAGTTCGTGAGTCATTGCCGAGATCTGAATAGTGCCTGGGGCTGCCGTAGACTCCATCCTGCTCGCGGTGTTCACCGTGCTGCCCCACAAGTCGTACGAGAACTTAGTAAAGCCAATCACTCCAGCAACCACGGGGCCCGAGTTCAAACCAACACGCATTTTCAAATCTTTACCCCGCTCACGATTAAAGGCGTTTAAATCTTCGAACATTCCAAGTGCCATCTCAGCTGTAATCTCGGCATGATCACCGCGCGGAATAGGGATGCCGCCCGCCAACATATACGCATCACCAATCGTTTTAATTTTTTCAACGCCTAACTCTTCTGCACGCCGATCAAAGCGCGTAAACAGATCGTTAAGCAAACTCACTAGCTCAGCCGCACGCAGTTGACTCGACATAGCGGTAAAGCCCACTAGATCAGCAAATAAAATTGTCACCTCTGGGTACGCGCCCGATATATTTTTTTCGCCTCGCTTTAAACGATCTGCAATGGGCTTAGGCAAAATATTGAGCATTAACTTTTCAGTTTTGAGTTGCTCAATCTCTAAAAGCTTTTTTTCATCTTCAAGAGTTTTTCGATTACTCTCGATTGCATCCTTTGCCGCCTTTAAGATCAAATGATTTTTCACCCGCGCCAACACAACGGGTGGGCTAATCGGTTTGGTGATGTAATCCACCGCGCCAAGTTCTAAACCTTTTGCTTCGTCTTCGATGTCTGTTTTTGCGGTTAAAAAAATCACCGGGATGTCGCGGGTTGCGCTATCGGCCTTTAAACGACCGATCACCTCGTAGCCATCCATCACAGGCATCATGACGTCAAGCAAGATCAAAGCTGGTTTACTCTCGCTTTGAGCAATCTTTAAGGCTTTTTCACCACTATTAGCGATTTTGACCGTATAAAACTCTTTGAATAGGCCCGCCATCAAAGATAAATTATCGGGAGTGTCGTCCACCACCAAAATGATTGGCTTGGATACGACTTCGGCGGGGTTGATCATGGGGCGTGTAGACTCTTTGGCAGTCGCCTGCCCGGTGTCACGCACCTGCGTGGCAGCCTAGGGCTAAGCGTTCACAGAGTAGGCGGTTTGTAAGGCATTAGTTAGGCCTAAAATCGCAACTAGATGTCTCTTTTCGCAATTTTGACGGTCGAGTATGCCGAGTAGGGTTAACACCTAGCCTTCGGCATTGAGGAAAATGACAAATCGTACCCTTGTGATGTAACAGATTGTCTATTTTTCGAGATGCAACTCATGCTTAGGCACTGAGTTTTACTTTAAGTACAATCAACGCGAAGATCACATGAGACTAAACGAAACTAAGCTTAGAAAACCATATTTAGGTGAATAATGAGTGCATTATCGATGCGCAGCGCGTTAATACACAGTTTATCTAGTGGCCTAGTTATGTTCAGCGCAGCCAACATGGCCCAAGCGCAAAAAAGTGATCAGATTTCGCCCCCAGCAAAAAACTTCGAAGGCGTCACCATTCAAGCGGCAGTGGGCTACCAGCCGTACACGATCAATGCGACCAACATTAGACTGAACCAGACAAGCTTCAGGTTAGCAGATCAACACTATCGCGCCAACTCTACGCCCTACTTCGCCGGTCTAAACTACACAGTAGCCATTACTGATAAAGCGACCATCGGAGCACAGATAGAGATCAATCCAGTCAATCAGCAATATGTTTTGTCCCTACTACCCGGCTACGCGTTCACGCCAAGCGTCCATGCATATTTCAAAGCGGCTTGGGTCAGCGCGCTTGTTACTGTTGACCAACAGGCTAGTCAAAGCAAGGTCAGCGCGAACGGCACTGGCGCAACCGCCGGCCTAGGCGTTAAGCAATTGTGGACACAAAAATGGTATGGATTTGTTGAAGCCAACTACGTCAAAATGAATACCTTCACGTTCGACACCACCACTAGTAACCTACCGATCACAGGTAACGCCGCTTACAGCGGCTATAACGTAATGGTTGGTATCGGTTACAAATTCTAGCCGCCAGCACTTTGCTTCGTTTAGATATAACGCTCGAAAACGCTCAGGCCTACATTCGTACAATTAAGGTCAAACTTCATTTAAAAGAATCTTATAAAGCCAATTCATTTTTCGTGAAATTAAGCGGCAGTTTCTTCTTGGTGATCTGCTTTTTTGTCTTTGCACTGGGCAGCCCCCCATCAGCAAACGCAGAGACTGCAGCTTCCACAACGCCATACCCCGTATCGATTCAAGTAACAAACTCAATCAGCACAAGCATTCAATACTGCCTAAATCCGGGCAATCAATACACCATTGAAAATATTCGAGAATGTATTTTTGAATCACGCAAAAACCTACCATTATTCAAACTCGCCCACTCAGAATTTTGGGTAAAAATATCTGCGCGATCAGACGCTTTGATGTTGCATCGACTGCTAGTGAATATCAGACCTCATTTTTTATACGAGATCGAACTCTACGAGCCAAAGGGCGACGGATGGCACAAGCAACAAGCGGGAAGTCGCTTCACTTCACGGCAAGCTCAATCCACGCTTGGCGGCTACTCTTTTGTCACCAGTGATTTATCGACGAATCAAACCGAACTCTTTATACACATTCGAACTACAGGTTTAATCTATAGCGCTATCAGCGTTGAACCCTTTGATCTCTCTCCTATTAATAAAAATCAGCAGCAGTTTGAAATTGGCATGCAGATTGGGGCACATACCTTTGTGCTGTTGTTTTTACTCATTGCGCATATTTTGAATCCGACTTTAAAACTCGGGCGCTTTACGGTCTTGATGATGGTTGTGCTCTTATGCACTTTATCCGGAAGCGGACTCTTATCTCACTATCTTTTTCCCGACTATCCAGAGCTAGATAGCCCCACCTTTTTAGGGCTCTTCTTTTTACGCATCATTGGCTGGGTGTGGGTAGCCCAGGGCATACTCAATAGGTTTCAGGCGCCACGTTGGTACAACACGACGTGCAGCCTGTTTTACTACACCATGTTCGCTAGCCTAATGCTCAATAGTTCGGACATGAATACCCTAGGCGGCGCGCTCATGATGTGCGCCTTCTTAGTGACGCACGTTGCCCAAATTATTGCCGCAGCACGAATGCCAAATATCCCAACAGTTTTCAAAGCAACGCTTTTAATTGCCTTCATTTTGTCAGATTTGATCTTGGCGCTAACACTATTGCTAACCCAATATCCTATCGTTTCGCCTACAAGCGCTATCTATTTTTCGCGCCTTGGTGATTTTGTACAGCCGTTGATTCTTTTATTTGTGATTTTAGTCGGTGGACGATTGGTGCTAACTGAACTCAACAATACCAAATCCAATCTTCGTGAACTTGCACATCAAACCGCCATTGAGCATGCATTATTGAACGAACGTAAGATTTTGGTCGACATGTTGACCCACGAAATAAGAACACCTCTAGGATCAATCAGACTTGCCATCGACTCGATTAAGAAATATGTTTCAGCGAGCAATGCGATTGATTTGAAGCGACTTCACCATATCAATCTATCATTAAAAAACATTCACAACATCATCGAGCACTGTAGCTTAATGAACCAAGTCGACCAACAGGCTCTTGAGGTGAATCGTACGCGCATCAACTTAAATGAATGTATCAAGCAATATATCAGTGCGCTTGATGACGTATCGTTAAATCGCTTACATTTTAAATTATCAGCGCAAGTCATGACGCATTCAGATAGCTACATTTTAAAAATAATATTTACCAATCTGATTGAAAACGCCTTGAAATATTCCCCTGCCGAATCAATCATTTATGTCTCTATGCAGGTCACTGATTCGCCAGACAACACCATATCCATTCAAATTTCGAACCAGCTTGTTCAAAGTAATATCCCTGACTTGTCGTTGATCTTTGACCGTTACTATCGCAGCCCACTGGTTAAAAATAATATATCGGGCACCGGTCTGGGCTTACATTTGAGTCAATTGTTAAGCATTAGACTTGGCGGCCAGCTCTCGGCGGCAATTCACGAGGGCACGATTACCTTTAATCTGTCACTGCCACACGGTGAGCCCACATGATTCCTTCACTCAATAGGATTCTGATTATTGAAGATGATGAAATATATCGTTTTGAACTGTCTGACTTTTTAGAGCAAGCAGGGTATGAAGTTTTTCAAGCAACGACAGGGAAAAACGCCAATGAAGACATTGACTTACATAAAATTAACTTATTAATTTTAGATTTATCATTGCCCGGACTGAATGGTTTTGAAATTGCGCGCGAGGTCAAAGCCGTGTATTCAACCGTTGGGATTATTGTATTAACCGGACGTACCGCTCGCGTAGATCGAATAGAGGGGTATAACAGCGGTGCTGATATCTATTTAGCCAAAAGCACTGCAGATCACGAAGAAATTCTGGCTGCTCTTGGCAGCTTAGAACGGCGATTTGACATCGTGAGTGCGACTACGGCGTGGAACATTCATTCTGAAACTGGTCGGTTAACAAACAATCAAATCGAAATGTCGCTTCAATTAACAGTCACTGAAACATTACTCATCAAACTTCTATTAACGGCACCTAATCACATTCTTGAGAATGATCGAATTTTTGCTGAAATTGAACAACACCGTTTAAGACAAATGCTTGACAAACGCTCTGTCGAGAATGTTATCGCTCGTTTAAAAATAAAAATTGCCAAGCGCTTCGGAATAGATCAAAAATCCAATCCAATTATTCGATCTATTAGAGGGATTGGCTACCAATTGAATTATGCAATTTCGATTATTGGCTGAACTTATCACCTATTGACTAGTCTCCCGTAGTGCGACCAGGCTAGGGAAGCGGCACTGGTAGACACTGCCTCCTCAGCCTTAAGCGAGTGACGACTTGAGATCAGAATGCCATTCGCAAACCCACACTACCACCATACAAGGTTTGACTCGCTTTAGCCTCACCCAAAACACCAGCATAGGCATACGCGTTGTCAGAGATTTTGATCGTTCCATATAGCCCGATCTGTACAAATGCAGAACCTGCCGTCGCAGTGGTGACGCGACTAGAATAACCACCAAGCGTGATGTTAAGTGACGGATTCAATAAGCTTGATGTATCAGCGCCCAATGCAATATTTGCGCGGTAGGTGTAGTCATCTTTCAGTGGATCCTTGTTCAGCGACCCAACGGCGAGCCCAATCACGCCTCTTACCGCACCGCCGCTAAAGCTCGCGACATTCAGCGCAGCAATACCACTACCCTCGTCATAAGATGCCTGGCGTACGTACTGGTAACTCAGGCGCGTATAAGGCATCACGCGCACGTCGTTGTATTCAAAGGCGCGACTGAGACCTACACTTACCATTGCATCGTTACCCATCACCGCTTTGCTGCTAAATCCACTCGAAAAACCTGTGGGATCACTGCGTGACAGATTGGTTGAACTTAAGCCTACGCTTGCCATGCCATCTAGTACATAGTCTTGCAGCACGGGCATTTTTCCGTAGACAAACAGCGAGCCTTGCTGGATCGTGCTGTTACCACCATTAGCCGCGACGGTTGTGTTTGATAGCGCTAGGCCCCCGCCAAGCTTTAAACCCAGGTCTGCATTTGAATAGGCATCCACTCCGGTCACAACTTGGTACAAGTTGCTGTTAAAGCCGTTACCAACGCTGTTGCTCGCCCGCTCAGTCCGTTGATAGGCAATCTCACCCCACGCACGACCGTCTGCCACCGCAGCGCTTACAACATTCACAGTGTTCGGATTAATCGTTGGATTTGTACTCATGTTCGCAGTCGGCAACCCCGACGGGTTGGTTGCACCGATACCGCCTGTTAGCAATGCGTTGTTAAGTGCAGGGTTGATCTGGCTGAGCGCCATTGGATAGTCGACCAAACGCGCTAGCACCGATTGCTGTAGGCGTTGAGTGGTTTGGGGAAGCGTTGCGACCGATGCTGGGTGAACCTCACCGGCTAAGGAGCGTGCAAAGTCTGGGAGAGTTGCTGCGGTTTGACCCGCTACTGCATAGAGCAACGAGTCTTGGCCTACGGAAGACGTACCAACTTTATTCACGCCTAACAATTGATCTAAGACGCCTGCCACAGACCTGGCATTTGTTGTGCCCGAAGACAAGGTTGTGCCGTACGAAGTGGGCGCAACCGCTAAATCAATACTGCGGCTGTTATTCACGTTGTACAGAGCGATGAATTGGGTGCCACTGGCTAGCTCCGCAGGTTGGATAAGCGTTGTAAAACGCCCAGTGATGCCTCCGGTCGCCGTCACGATGCGAAAACGATCTCCAATTGTAGGCACATAGATACTACTGCCATAGCCTGGTTCGCTGATGCTGAATAAGTTTGACAATTGAGGCCTGAGTATTGCACCCGAATTGATCTGAAACTGGCCGGACGTAAGACTCAGGAAAGAGTAATAACCTGCAGACCCATCGGGCGAAGATATGCCGGTTTGCCGAGTACCTGCTATATCTTGCTGATATGTACCTCCAGAATTTATGACGGCGCTCGCTAAAGACATATAACCAGGCGAAAACCCAGGTTTAAAAATCCCACCATTTCCGACTATGACCTGGTTCGAGTAGCTGCCAGAGCCAAAAAGACGAGCGTCTTCCCCTACGTAGATCGGTGCTGTTCCCCCGGCTCCCCCAATGAGACCCAAATTGGCTGACTGTACGGTGATACTTCCATTTAAAGAATTTGTTCCAGCTAAAGTAACGAAGCCACCACCATAAATCACAAGGTTACCTTGACCACTAATATTCACAGATAAGGTCAGGTAAGTGCCCATCGGCGCGGTGATGACGAGCGTTGAATTACCCGTTAGTACGATATTCCCCTGAGCGATAGTCGATATGCTTAAACCGCTCTGAGTCAAAGCTAACCGCCCCCCTTCGCGACCGACAGTTAGGTTGAACCCTAGAGCCGCATTACTCCAGCCTGTGGTGAGAAAAGCTGTTCCACCGTTGAGCGTGGTGTTTGCCGTAAGGTTATTTAGCGCAACACTTGAGCCAGACCTAATTATTGAAGGTGCGGGCGTTGGTTCGGCTTCGATCGTCATGCCGTCGTCGATCGTCTTGCCTTCCATCTCGTCGGCGGTTGGAGCCGAGCCGATCTCGGGGAAGGCCATTCGCAACGCTTGGGCTTGTGCACACTTGGCAAGTTGACCGTAAGGGCGTTTCTTCCACATCGCGTTTGGCGCGGTGCTGTCCTTGCCCGCCGTGGCGTAGTTCTCGCGCCAACGCTCCACGGCTGAGAAGTCAGCGGTCGAGCCGTCGGGCAAACGGCGCTTGACCGTCACCTTGCACCATTGGGGGTAAGTGATTTCGATGCCGCCGACTTTCTCGGTCACGTCGGGGCCAAACTCGGGTTCGGTGATGCCGCCGTAACTGTTGGAGCGTGCCGCTTGCACGCGATAAAGGCCAATGCCCGCCATGACCACATCGCGCATGACCTTTTGTTTGGAATCCCACATGGGGACGATGTGCACGGGCTTCTGCATGGGGTCTAGGCCGGTGGCCTTGCAGTAGCCCAGTACCATCTTGATCGACGAGACGTGCGCGCCGGGATACAGGCTGGTGGCGAGCACTTCGATCAGCTCGCTCTCGCTCATTTGCAGCGCGGGCATTGCGCTCGATTCTTGTTTGGTAATTGCATTCATGAGGTAAAGCTCTTGGTTGATGGATTTAGCGAATCAGTGCCACGACGGTGGCGCTGATGAAGACCACGGCCAGCAC
>CALCPT010000689.1 GCA_937897265.1 uncultured Alcaligenaceae bacterium | reverse complement strand
AATATTTTTTTAATGCAGAGTCATATTTTGATTTTGTCGATCGCGCGCAGGCTAAGGGCGTGAATATCCCAATTGTGCCTGGCATCATGCCCATCACTAACTACACGCAACTCATGCGGTTTTCAGAAATGTGTGGGGCCGAAGTGCCGCGTTGGATCCGCCTGCGTCTGGCCGAAATGGGTGATGACAAAGAATCCATTCGTGCATTTGGTACCGAAGTGGTGACCGATTTGTGCGAAACGTTGCTTGATAACGATGTGCCGGGTTTGCATTTTTATACGTTGAACAACGCCGAGGCCACGCTGGCAATTTGGCGGGGATTGGCGACTTAAGGCGCGGCTCAACTTATCTAACAGAAGTGTCGCTGGATTCGGGTAATTTTAAGCGGCCAAGCTGTCTTTAAGGTGATTGATTGGCGGCAGCACTTGGCGGTTAACTGTATCGTGCAATAAAAAGGCCTTCTTGTCAGAAGGCCTTTTTGCAACTGTACTGACTCAATCCATTAATCAGCGTATTGATTGGCAGCCTTCAGCAACGGCGCCCACTTGTCGATTTCTAGCTTTAACCACGCTTGTAGGGCGGCCGGAGTTTGTTTGTCCACAGGAACAATCACCGCCCCTAAGTCACCTGCTTTTTGAATCACATCGGGGTCTTTCAGTGCGTCTTGCACGGCTTTATTGACCCTGGTCACGACATCAGGTGCCATACCCTTAGGGCCGTAAATGCCGTGCCACACCACGATTTCAAAATCTTTTAAACCGCTTTCACGCAGCGTAGGCGTGTCGGGCAAGTAAGACAAACGTTCGGCCGAGGTCACGCCATATAGTTTGACGGTGTTGCCTTTAATTTGCGGCAAGGTCTGAGTGGTTTGATCGCACAGCACATCGAGTTGGCCACCCAGCAGTGCCACCATGGCAGGGCCCGTGCCCGAGTAAGGGATGGCAGTAAAGCCTACGCCCAGAGCTTGTTGCAGCAGCGTGCCACACAGTTGAGACACCGCACCTAATCCAGCGTTGGCCAGATTGATTTTGTCGCCTTGCTCTTTTGCATACTTGATGAACTCAGGCATGGTGTTAGGCGGAAATTTTTTGCTGCCCAATAGCGTCATGGGGACATCAGCAATCAAGCTGATATACGTGAAGTCGGTGAGCGCGTTGAATGGCAGCTTGCGGTAAAGCGTTGGTGCAGTTGCCATGCCATTGTGGTGAATGAACAGGGTGTAGCCATCGGGGGCGGCTTTGGCGACCGCGTTTGAGGCAACCGTACCGCCAGCACCCAGGCGATTTTCTACGACGACGGTCTGCCCAAGGCTTTTAGACATGGATACGGCTAACGTGCGCGCTAGAACATCTGTCGGGCCACCCGCCGCGAACGGCACAATCAGTGACACCGGTTTAGTGGGGTACGTCTGCGCATGGGCGATACCCGCAACGATAGAGGAGATAAATCCCGTTGCGAGCAAGGCACCACGAATGGTTTTTGAGAATGTCATCGAAATCTCCGTGTCATGAAATAAAACTGTAACGAGCAAAGTGTACGCCCTGCAAGTTGGTTTGAATCGCACTTTGAGTGTGGTTTACGCAATTTGACCGCGCCGGGCGAAAGGGTGAGCCCGTGCAGGCCTTGTAAGGAGGTCATGTAGCCGACCTTGGTTCTTGTAGGCAGCGACGAAGCGATCTCGACAGTCAGCTCTACCTACCGGGTTCAGCTGGGAGCCACGCCTCTGGCGTCGCAATCGTATCCAACAGCACATCATGAGGCTGCGGGGCAAATGCGTCGGCTTCAGTTAACAGGCCCTGCTGCCACGCCACGCCAATGGTGAGCGGTCTGACCCCAGTACGATGCAACGCCGCCAGACTGCGGTCGTAATACCCGCCACCATAGCCAAGCCTGGCTGCCTGAGACGTAAACCCGAGTGTGGGTACCAACATGATCTCAGGCACAAGCGCTTGTTGACGCGGGGGTTCCATTACCCCAAAGCTTTGAGCAGAGAGCTGAGTGCCGGGTGTCCAGCGGTGAAACTCGAGTGGGGCATCGCGCTTAACGATCACAGGTAAACAGATCGTCACTTGATTTAGGTCAAGCTGTTGCAAGAGTGGCCGTAGGTCGGGTTCTTCAACAAGTGGCCAAAAACCGGCCACGATCAGTGGGCTCGAACGCTTTGCAGCTGTGAACTCGGTAAGGTGCTGATCGAACCAGTGTTGCAGGCGAGCGCAGAGCGCGGCACTCGCGTGTTGGCGTTCAGCCACAGACATGCTCTGACGAAGGCTGCGCAGGCGCGCGCGCAGCTGGTCTGCGTTATTCTTTGACATATGTCGCAACGGTGCTGACAAATAAGTGGTGATGGGTCGATTGATGCTCGTGCAAACAAAATATCAGAATTGTGGGTTAAGTGCTTGGTTAGCAAGCGCCTGTGCGGTTTTCGCTCTGACTCAAACGCCGAGTTGGGCTCAGCCCGCATCCCCAGCGTCAGCGCAGACAGCCGAGGCAACGGGCCCCGCTAGATTTGTCTTGCAAGCCGATGGCACTTTGGTGCCAGTTACGGGTAGTGCGCCTGCGCCGTCGACCTCGACAACCAGCGCCCCGTCAACTAGCGCAACTCCGGCTAACGTATCCTCAGTACAAGCGCCATCCATTACCCCTAACACCACGGTGCAGGCGGGCGCCACGATTGCCGCTCCAGACTCAACGCCTGCCGCGCGTGCGGTGGCAGCGGCACGCAACGCGATGAATGCCAAGCAATGGGCGCAGCTGGCAAGCTTTGTGCCGCAGGCGCGCGCGGATGTGTTGGGCATTTATCCAGAATACTGGTCGTTACGCACACAACTAGGCTCGACGCACATGCCTGGTGTGCAGCAAACGCTGACTGAGTTCATCAATAAAAATAAAACTGCCTATTTGGGCGATCGGCTCAAGGGTGAATGGATCTTGGCGGCAGCGCGCTCTGGGGATTTTGTGACGGTACGTGAACTCGGTGACGTGCTGAACCCAAATCCGCAAATCTTGTGCTCGCAACTTGAAGCGCGACACATGGGTGGGCAGCGTGCTAGCGCAGCCGAGGCCACGAAAGTCTTTGCACCCTACGGCACCTGCTTAAAGTTGTTTGACCAACTGGTAGCCGATCGCGTCTTGGGCTCGGCTGAACTGATGCCTTATCTGTACGAGGCAATTGAAAACAATAAGTTACCCGACGCACGTCGCTACGCCGCTTGGGTCTTCGACTCGTCTGACTTGGCTGCTTACGATGCCATGCTTCGCGACCCCGTGCCGTGGTTGAACGCTCAAACTGGGCCGCGTTCAGTCGCGCGTAACGATATCGTTGCGCTTGGGTTGGCACGTGCGGCGCGTACCGATCTTAGTGCGACCGCGATCAAATTGCGTGACACCTGGGCAGGGCAATTGCCTAAACAAAATGTGCAATGGGTGTACGGACAAATGGCTTTGTTGGCAATCATGAATCTTGATAGCCGTGCCTATGGGTGGTATCGCGAAACTGGTTCGTTAGGCTTATCTGAAACAAATAATGCGTGGCGCGTACGGGCCTCGTTGCGTCAGGCTAGTATTGACTGGCCCTGGGTATTGCAATCTATCGACGCCATGGGACCCACGCAAAAAGCCGACGCCTCTTGGGTGTATTGGCGCGCTCGTGGCTTGGCCGCGACCGGTAAGAAACAAGAGG
>CALCPT010000688.1 GCA_937897265.1 uncultured Alcaligenaceae bacterium | reverse complement strand
TGAGCGCGGTGGTCTTAGTTAGGCCCAAGCGGTGGACGCTTTCTGAGCGGGCTGAGAGAGACCGCTCGTGAGTTGCTACAAAACAAAGGCTAATAATGACTTAGGCATCTTTTATTTCCCAGTTTAAATACCGCCGTCCTCATTGACGCACTCGCCACAGTGCGGCAATATCCTAGACAACCAACACTCGATTTAAGGAAAACATCATGCGTCGTCCACTGCTTGTCGCTGCGATTGCCGCCGCGTTGCTTTTGCCAAGTTTAGGCACAGCTAAAACCTTCAAATGGACTAGTCAGGGCGATATCCTGACGCTTGATCCTCATTCGCAAAATGAAGGCTTAAACATCGCAGCGAACTTGTGGGTGTATGACCCCTTGTTGAATTACAACGATAAGTTTGAGGTGATCCCTTCGTTGGCCACGTCCTGGGAACAAGTCAATCCCTCACTGTGGCGCTTTAAGTTACGTGCTGGCGTCAAGTTTCATGATGGTTCTGCGTTTACCGCAGACGACGTCGTGTTCTCGATTAAGCGTGCCATGGCTCCCTCGTCGCAGTTCAAATCGTATGTCGCTGGTATCAGCGATGTGACGGCGATTGACCCGTTGACCGTTGAGATCGCAACCGCTGGGCCAAACCCTGTCTTGTTGCGCCAGTTGCCTTCGCTTGGCATCATGAGCAAAGCGTGGTCAGAAAAAAACAACGCGGCCTTGCCTCAGGACTTCAACAAAAAGGAAGAAAGCTTCGCGGCGCGTAATGCGATGGGAACAGGCCCTTACATGTTGAAATCGCGTGAAGTCGATATCAAAACGGTTTACGTTGAAAATCCAGACTGGTGGGGTAAGTCCACTAAGCAGGGTAACGTAACCGAGATCGTTTACACGCCAATCAAGCAAAACGCTACGCGTACGGCTGCGCTGTTATCAGGTGAGGTCGATTTTGTGTTGGATCCTGCGGCGCAAGATATCGAGCGGTTGCGTTCGCAAGTCAAGGTGCTGGATGGCAACGAAAATCGTACGATCTACATCGCGATGGATCTGCAAAGCCCTGAATTGAAGTACAGCAATATCAAGGGAAAAAACCCACTGACTGACGTTCGGGTACGCGAAGCACTGTATCGTGCGATTGATATTGAGACGATCAAAAAAGCGGTGATGCGCGGGATGTCGTTGCCAACTGGCGCGATGATTTCGCCCCAAGTCCACGGGTACTCAGACGCGATCGGTAAACGCGTGCCTTATGATTTGGTGAAGGCACGTGCCTTACTAAAAGAGGCTGGTTACGACAACAATCTTGAGTTTACGATTGACTGCCCAAATAACCGGTACATCAATGACGAGGCAATTTGCCAAGCTGTTGTTGCCATGTGGGCCAAGATTGGCGTTAAAACCAAGCTCAACGCCATGCCGCGGGCAACGTTCTTTCCAAAGGTTGCTAACGGCGACACCAGTATCTATTTGTTTGGCTGGGGCGTGCCCACCTTTGACGCGTACTACACGCTCGAATCACTGATTCGTAGCAAGGGTACGGGCGCTGCAGGTGCTTTCAACTATGGTGGTTATTCAAATCCTAAAGTTGATGCGCTGATTGATGCGGTCAAAACAGAGATCGACGATGCCAAGCGCACCGCAATGATCCAAGAAGCCTTCACGATCCATGCAAAAGAATTCGGCACTATCCCCTTGCATGATCAGGTCATCCCTTGGGCTATGAAGAAAAACATCGACATCAAGCATCAGCCGAATAATCGTCCGGTTGTAGAAAGAATCACCATCAATTAATCCCCCGAACGGTCTTGGCTGAGTGATCGCTCTGCCAAGACTGATCTAAGTCGAGAGCCCATGTTTGCTTTTATTTTGCGCCGGTTGATACAAGCCGCAGGCGTTTTGCTTGCGGTTGCGCTTCTCGCTTTCGTGCTGTTTCAGTACGTGGGCGACCCGGTCATGATCATGTTAGGGCAAGAGGGCACACCCGCAGAGCGCGATCAACTCAGAAAAGATTTAGGCCTGAGCGATCCAGTGATTGTGCAGTTCTACCATTTTCTGGCTAATGCGATTCAGGGCGATTTTGGGCTATCTTTGCGACAAGGACAAAAGGTCTCGACCTTGCTGCGTGAACGATTGCCGGCCACGTTAGAACTTTCGGTTGCCGCTGCCTTGATTGCTTTGCTAGTGGGTTTGCCCTTAGGTGTGTACACCGCGTTAAAGCGCCACGGTAAGTTGTCGCAAGCGCTGTTAGCCTTTTCGTTATTGGGCGTATCGTTGCCAACATTTTTAATCGGGATCTTGTTGATCTTGGTGTTTTCGGTGTCGCTGGGTTGGTTACCAAGCTACGGTAGAGGTGACACGATCAAGCTAGGTTGGTGGTCAACGGGCTTACTAACGAAAAGCGGCTGGACGCATCTCATCTTGCCAGCTGTAACGTTGTCGTTGTTTCAAGTTGCCCTCGTCTTGCGTTTGGTACGCTCTGAAATGCTCGAGGTCTTGCGCACCGATTACATTAAGTTCGCCCGCGCACGTGGGTTAACGAGGCGAGCTATCCATTTTGGGCATGCCTTAAAAAATACGCTTGTACCGGTGATCACGATCATGGGTTTGCAGTTAGGCGGGATCATCGCCTTTGCGATTGTGACTGAAACCGTCTTTCAGTGGCCTGGCATGGGGTTACTGTTTATTCAAGCTGTGCAGTTTGCTGATATCCCTGTGATGGCAGCGTATCTGTGTTTGATTTCTCTCATTTTTGTGTTGATTAACCTCACAGTTGATTTGTTGTATTTTGCGGTTGACCCGCGCTTAAGAGCCGGCTTAGGCAAACACTCGGGTGGGCACTGATGAGAAGCGCTCTCGCGAAATTTTGGGAAGGTGATCTGGCGTGGTCGTGGCGGCATACGCCGGTGGCCATTGTCGCTACAGTGTTGTTAGCGATTTTGCTGATTGCTTCGTTCGGCGCTGATGTGTTGGCTCCGCATAACCCGTTTGATCTTGCCACCATCAATTTGATTGATGCCTTAAAGCCGCCTGTGTGGCACGCTGACGGCACGCAAGAGTATCTGCTCGGTACAGATAGCCAAGGCCGTGACCTGCTCTCTGCGCTGATGTACGGCACGCGCGTGTCTTTGCTGATTGGCTTGGCTGCTGTGATCGGAGCGATGTTGTTAGGCATCGTACTAGGCTTGATCTCAGGCTACGCAGGCGGTCGGATCGATGCCTTGATTATGCGTATTGCCGATGTTCAGTTATCGTTTCCCGCAATTTTGATTGCGTTGCTGATCGACGGCGTTGCTCGCGTCGTAGTGCCGGGCGACATGCATGAGGTGATTGCGTTTCCGGTGTTGGTCGGTGCGATTGCACTGGCCGGTTGGCCACAATATGCACGCACGGTGCGCGGTTCAACACTGGTTGAAAAAAATCGTGAATATGTGCAAGCTGCGCGCGTGATCGGCATCTCATCGCCTGTCATTATGTTCAGACACGTATTGCCCAACGTGCTTGGGCCCGTGCTGGTGTTGGCGACGGTGCATTTGGCGACTGCGATCATCACCGAGGCCACGTTATCCTTTTTGGGTGTGGGTGTTCCCCCGACTTCACCCTCGTTGGGGACTTTGATTCGAGTTGGTAACGATTTTCTGTTTTCAGGTGAGTGGTGGATTACGATTTTTCCGGGTGCGGCGCTAGTGCTGTTAGTGTTGTCGGTCAATTTGTTGGGTGACTGGCTGCGCGATGCTTTGAACCCGCGTTTAAGTTGAGCCGCCTGATGACAACAAATACAAATACTCAAGGTCTGGGCAACGGTACAGGCGGCGTAGCAGCAGTAAAGTCTTTTGAATTGGGCGCGGCCGACAATTCAACCAATGTTCTTGAAGTTAAAAACTTAAGCGTTGAATTCACAACGCGTCACGGCACTCTTAAAGCTTTAAATGAGGTCTCGTTCAGCATCGCAGCGGGCGAGGTGGTGGGTGTTGTCGGTGAATCAGGCGCGGGTAAGTCGCTGACAGGCGCTGCGATCATTGGCTTGCTTGAGCCGCCAGGGCGCATATGTGGTGGTGAGATTTTGCTGGCAGGGCGTCGTATTGATCAATTGCCAGACGATCAAATGCGCAAAATTCGTGGGCGTGAGATCGGTGCGATTTTTCAAGATCCGCTCACGTCGTTGAATCCGCTGTACACCGTTGGGCATCAGCTGACTGAAACCATCGTGACGCACTTGCCGCTCACTTGGTCGCAAGGGCGCAACCGTGCGATTGAATTGCTTGAGGCAACTGGGATCCCAGCGGCGCGCGAGCGTATCGATCACTATCCTCATCAATTCTCAGGTGGCATGCGCCAACGTGTGGTGATTGCATTGGCTTTGGCAGCCGAGCCTAAGCTGATCGTGGCCGACGAACCCACCACTGCGCTTGACGTATCAATTCAAGCGCAGATTATTGAATTGCTTAAAAAGCTATGCCGCGAACAAGGCGCTGCCGTTATGCTGATCACCCACGACATGGGTGTGATTGCCGAGACTGCTGATCGTGTGGTGGTGATGTACGCGGGTCGTATCGCTGAAGTTGGCAAAGTGCATGACGTCATCCATGCGCCCCGGCACCCGTATACGGTGGGTTTGATGGGTTCAATCCCATCCATTCATCAGCACGTTGAGCGCTTGGTGCAAATTGACGGCACCATGCCGCGCCTGAACGCGATCCCACAAGGGTGCGCGTTCAATCCAAGATGTGTCAAGGTAATCGAGCGTTGCAAAATCGAGCGCCCCGAGCTTCAAACACTTGGAAGTTCGCAGGTGGCCTGCTGGTTGCACGCAGAGGTTGAAAAAAATGAACGCTGATCGTGTCGATAACGAGCGGGCTTCGGACGCCGCGCTGGCTTCGCGGCAAGCCACGCTTGTGCCAGAGCAGCGCTCCCTTATCGAAGTTAAAAACGCAGCACGTTGGTTTGATGTGTCATCTCCCTGGCTTGAGCGCGTCTTAGCGCGTAAGCCGCGCAGCGTGTTGCGTGCGGTTGATGGCGTGTCGTTTTCGATTCGTAAAGGCGAGACGCTAGCCTTGGTCGGCGAATCGGGTTGCGGTAAGTCGACCATTGCGCGCTTACTGGTTGGTTTATATCCCCTAACCCATGGCTCGATTACGTTTGATGGTCAGCCCCTATCAAACATGCAAGGGCGCAAAGGCTTGGCGCTACGCAAGCGTTTGCAGATGATTTTTCAAGATCCGTATGCAAGCTTGAATCCGCGCTGGCGGGTCGGGCGCATCATCGCCGAACCTATGCTCGCGCATACGCAACTGAGCGCAGCCGAGCGCGATGAGCGTGTCAGCGCACTACTCACCCAAGTGGGTCTTCATCCTAGTGACCAAAGTCGGTATCCACATCAGTTTTCAGGCGGGCAACGGCAGCGTATTTCAATCGCACGCGCGCTGGCGGTTAACCCAGAATTTTTAGTGTGTGATGAGCCAACCTCTGCGCTAGATGTATCCGTGCAAGCGCAGGTCTTGAACATCATGAAAGATCTGCAGCGCAGACTGGGCCTGACCTATTTGTTTATCTCGCACAACCTAGCTGTCGTGCATCACGTGGCCGATCGTGTGGGGGTGATGTACCTAGGGCGCATCGTAGAGATCGCAGATCGCGATGCCTTGTTTACAACGCCTCAGCATCCCTACACCCGCCTGCTGCTTGCAGCGATCCCTGATCTGACTGGTCAGGGCAAGTCACGCACGCCTGTTGCGGGTGAAGTCCCTAATCCTCTGAACCCGCCCACGGGTTGCACCTTTCATCCCCGCTGCCCGCACGCGCGCGAGCAATGTAAAACCGAAGTCCCCGTTATGCAAAACTTCAAAGGCATCGAAGTGGCTTGTCATGGGGTGGTGCAGGGCTGGGAGATGGGTTAATGCAAAGGCCCCTTGGGCGGCTTCAAGTTGTCGCCGTCCTCTTCAAACCCGACATCATCCAACTCATCATCATCTAAGTCTTCGAGCAGCTCTAGATCTGGGTCGGGTAACTCTTCGTCAGACAGTTCAAAAGGTAATAGTTCAGCCAGCTCATTCGAAAAATCAAATTCATCGCCGTTGTGATCCAAGCGCACAAAACGTGCTTCTGGGTCTTCGGTGATTTGGATAGACCACAGGTATTGGCAATCGTAGACCTCAGTATCCAGATCCAACCCGCCTCGCCCACCGACAAACCGCGCACCGGGGCCGCCCATCTGCACGTGCATGGCTGTTTCGTCGGGTTTTTCGTCTACCCCTAGCGGAATCGCAAAAATCACCCATTCGGCGT
>CALCPT010000687.1 GCA_937897265.1 uncultured Alcaligenaceae bacterium | reverse complement strand
GAAGCCATCGACTTGGCTCGCAATCAGTAACGCGGCGCCAATGGTCGGCAGCAATGCCCACCACCCAGGAAAGATCGACTTTGAATCAATAAAAACAGCGCCAGTGGCAATCAACAGCAGCCCAGAAATCGAGCTAACCGCCTTAGCCATTTCTGTTTGAGGCAAAAGCTTGGGGTTAAAGGCGTTGATATAAGCCAGCCCGGCACCAAGCATTAACTCCCACAATCTAGTTTGCAACGAATAAAACGTGTCAATCGGTTTTGTCTGAATGTTGACAAGATTCCAGATAAATGACCCTAGACATAACAAGAGAATTGCGAGCCACAGTTTTTGCCGTAACCGCCAGACGCACCATAAGACGAAGGGCCAGAGCGCATAAAAGTGCTCTTCTACGCCAAGCGACCACAGATGGAGCAGCGGTTTTGATTCTGCCACCCGATCAAAGTACCCACCCTCACTAGCTAAAACATAATTTAAAACAAAGGCTGCACCACTCGCCTCGTGTTTCAGTAAGCGCGAATACTCATCCGACTGTAAAACGACCCAACCTAGCGCCCAACTGGCACGCAAAACAAGAGTGAGCGTTGGAAATATCCTTCGAGTACGTCTTGCATAGAAATCGACAAAGCTAAACGTACCGGCACTCAAGCCTTGCAAGATAATGCCGCTAATTAAAAAGCCTGAAATCACAAAAAAAACATCTACACCGATGAAGCCACCCGTGATTGCAGAGGGAAACGCATGAAACCCAACGACAAGCAGCACCGCCACGGCACGTAACCCATCTATATCGGCACGGTATTTTAATAAAGAAGAGTCTTTGAGATTCATAGGATGAGTGAGGCCTTCACTTAGTAGCCCAAAAGCCTCTTGAAGACGCCAACGACTCGCCACAGCAGACCGTTAGTCGTATTTCCAGAGGCGTAGAGGGTTGGAATCATCCAAAGAGTCAAATAAAAAGTCAGCACTGAACGGGGTAACACTGGCATCACAAGATGAACGTGACAGGATTGCGCCAACAATAAAATCGTGACGAAAAACAAATAAATGTGGATCCAACGGCCCCAATCATAGGCCACGGCATAGAGTGGCAGTAGGGCAACAAAGCCAACTAACACGATCAATTTAGCGCGTGGATCTTTCTTGAGCCAGTCAGACACCAAGATTGGGGTCGCCGCGAGTGCAAAAACAGGCAGATACACCCAAAGGAAATGGGGTATTTTCGCCCACACGCCTTCGTTGTAGTGAATGCTAAGCGAGTCGATAGAACCCAAACAAATATTGGCGCCAATGCCGCGCAAGACCAGCGATTCGCAAATCGTCTTGGCAACACTGACGTCGCCATAGAACCTAAGCCCAAACCAGAGTGACAAGATCGACAAGCTAATATAGAAGCAATAACTCATCAGCGCTAGCGGCCGGGAAATCAACTGTCTTTTTTGAACTAAATAAGTGAGATATAAAAAAAATGGGCACGTCAGCGCAATGAGCTCATGCGACAAACTACCCAACGCAAAGAGACCAAGCGCGGCGCCTAGCGAGAGCTTGCTGACCTTTAAAGACGCATAGCCATGCGCAAGAATTGCAAATGCTGCAAACGCAATGATCTCTTTACGAAAACCGCCTAAATAATCATAAAAAGCAAACATTAAAAAAGCGGGAGACAAAAGGATTACCGCCCACTCTTTGCTACGATCAACAGCAACATACATTCGGCAGGTAAAGTAAATCACAAGGCTATAGACTGCGACCTGCAACGTAAACAATAGCCACAACAGATCGACCTGAGCGAGGTCACTCAGTTTTAAAAGTAGCTCTCCAAGCGCTCCTCTGCGCACAAAACCGCCTTGATAGTTGATTAGCCAATCGCCTGATTTCCATGGCTCACCCCCCGTGCGTATTTCGTTGAAATAATGTGCAACAACAAAAAAGTACCCGCCGATGAGCACTAAGACCGGTAGATACCTAGATTGAAGAACCCCTTTCTGCTTAAAAATATCGCTCATCCGCGGCAGATCTCTCTTGCACTTTTAAACCAAGAGTTTAACAAGCACGCCTAAAGATTGTGGAGTTATCCCGCCTAAAAGCCTAAACTCTCCCAAAACTCCAAATGTCGCCGTCCGAGAGCAAGCATCAACTGCGTTCACGCTTGCTCGGTATACGGTATAGTCAGCCGTAAAATTTGAGGCCTCGAACTCGTACACGCTGTGATCATGGGCTGAGTTCGAGGGCGCAGACAAACAGCTGAATCCCATCAACGTTTGATGAATCCCACTATCACCCTTAAATACCGACCCGATATTGATGGCCTTAGAGCACTTGCCGTGCTGTTGGTCGTGGGGTATCACGCCTTTCCGACGTTAGTACCCAGCGGATTTATTGGTGTAGATATCTTTTTTGTGATCTCTGGATTTTTAATCTCAAATATTATTTTTGATGGGGTGCTCGAACGAAATTTTAGTTTGACTCACTTTTACAGCCGGCGCATTCGCAGGATTTTTCCGGCGTTGATTCTTGTCTTAGCAAGCTGTTTGCTTGTTGGATGGCTCCT
>CALCPT010000686.1 GCA_937897265.1 uncultured Alcaligenaceae bacterium | reverse complement strand
GTGTGTTTGCCCGCACACTCAGAATACTGAATCACCAGCTTCAGATAGCTTTTCATCAAATCATCCCAGGACGCCGAAGTAAAACTATCGACTGCCAGGCAAGGGCTGGCTAGATTGGCTGGAATTGGCGGTCGAGATGGCGGCGTTGAGCTCGCGCAGCCTGTCAGAATCAATAAGGCAATCAGCAGGCAGTGGCTTTTCGATGATGACACGGTTAAACCTTTCAATGATTTTGGGCTGAGCTTCGCGCAACGCTGTGAGCTGCAGCTCGAGGTTTTGAGACAGTCCTTGCAGGCGCAAGGACTCGGACTTGAATGACTCAAGGTCGGCCACGTGACGCACGTTTTCAGCGGCTTGGTAACCAACGTGGTACTGATATTTTCCGTAGGCCCACAGGCCCGACGTTGCCGCGACAAGGGCAATTGCAACCAAAACGTACCGGTTTGCCAGTAACCAAATCATTTCATCTCCTGTTGCCAATGATCATCGACGACAGCACCACCTATGTAGGCTGTCACCACCATTCCAACGAAAACATAAAAGGGTGTGGCAATCAGACCGAGCTGGGCCGATTCAGTCACTAATAAAAGCAGCGGAAAGAGCAGCCCAGCAAGCATTGAGAGCCAGGCCATCTTTCGGCGATTGCGCCATCGATCGGCGGGCTCGGTCATCTAGTTATCCTCGGCCGCAAAAAGAAGGTTGTCCGCACCTCGGTTCGTCCAGCCGCGTCCGTAAATATCAAACTTTTGTAGGGACGCCCAAAACTTCAGGCGATAGGCAAGAAAGCGCAGCAAAACATCATTGGCTTCCATTGACTCGAGTGCCGCCTGGGATTTCACGCCCCAATCACCATCATCGGCAACTTTGACGGCCCGTTGAAGGAAACGGATTGCATTACCCCGCCCGTGGTTGACCGAGGCATCGAACAGTTGAAACTTGATCGCTGGGTGCGCCGCACCACAGACCTCCCAAAAGTCACGTCGATAAATGGTCTTGGCATCTTCAAGGCTCAGGTTCTTGATATCGAGGTAGCCGTAGGAGCAGGCAGCAATACCAAACTTAGTGCCCTTTAACTGGCCGACCCCCTGCGCGCCACCCGACCAGTTGCCTGAATCACGCGGGTCATCGCTGTAGCCGCCTTCGTGAGAGATCAGGCGATCAAAGGCTTCATCAAAAGTAATCATTTTTTCCAGTACTCCTGCCAGAGCAGTGCAATTGTTGAGCAGACGCCCACGATCCAGAGAATGGGCTTGGCAATCTTGCCGATCAGTTCAAGAACGATGAAGGCCCCCTTAGCCGCGGCAAAGGCTGTGGTGACCTCTTTGGTGTTTTCATCAATGCGATCGACCTTGTCTTCAACGGAGACAAGGCGCTCGTAGATTTCTTTATGCGTAATTTCTTCAGCCATGCTGCGCCTCACAAGTAGTGGCTAGGGGGAATTGAAAGCAGTCGTATGCCGATGACTCAGAACACCACAGGCATCGGCGTATAACTAGTTTCGCTGTCATCTTCTGGTAATTGCGATCCGCCGCCGTAACCAACCGCCCAGAGCTGTCCATCATCCAACAGCAGGACAATGCCTTGCTCAGAGCTGCTTCCGTAGGCGCAAATATCAACGACTGTACGATTGCCCGTAAGCATCAGGCTGTTTGGGTTAGTTCTTGTTGTGGTGTCACCAACGCCCAACGCCCCGTTGCCGTTATATCCCCACACGCGCACGACACCTGTGGTGAGCAGTGCAGCGCCGAAGTTATACGTCCCATTACCGCCGTGGATCGCCTTAGTAATCCCAGTACCGCCAAATGAAATTTGAGTAAACGTCCCTGTGTTTGTTGCAGCAGGAGTGACGCCATTACCCCAATAATCTCCATACCCACAAGCCCAGAGCGAGTTATCGGTCTTTTTAATGTAGGTAATTGGGTAGTCGTATTGACCGATATAAACATCGGACACGCCCGTAGCAACAGACTGAACCGGCGTAAATTGATTGGACAATGTACCGTTGCCTAGCTGACCGTACGAGTTAGTACCCCAGGCGT
This sequence comes from uncultured Alcaligenaceae bacterium, assembly GCA_937897265.1. Lineage (GTDB taxonomy): Bacteria > Pseudomonadota > Gammaproteobacteria > Burkholderiales > Burkholderiaceae_B > Zwartia. The sequence goes on along the minus strand of CALCPT010000686.1, from coordinate 1,043 downwards.
GCAAGTTACCAAGGCTATCGACAGCCATCGCATAATTCGGGCCAGCATAGACCGCCCTGATAGTCTTGCCTGACAATGTGCCGCCATTGCGTAGCGTAGCAATAGTCGCATTAGTCGTGCCACCATCCCCAAGCTGGCCATCACCGTTGTAACCCCATGAATACAAAGCCCCAGCACTAGTAATGGCGTAATAAGACGTATAGGCTTCACGGCCTGACGCAATCTGAGTAATGTTTGCAAGGACAGGCAGTTGAGCAAAACGCGAAGAGTTTGTCGTGCTGCCATTACCAAGCTGGCCGTAAGCGTTGTACCCGCAAGAATGCACAGTTCCATCGCTACACAGAACAACAGTGCTTAATACGTTTTGCACTCCGCAAGAAAGCGCGACCTGAGTAACGGTTTTTCCATAAATAGAATTTAAAGAGTCAGCACTTGCATTAAAAGGGACTCGAACAACGGCTGTTGTTCCATTGCCGCACGAGCCGTAATCGTTATTACCCCAAATCCAGAGTTGACCACTGCTATCAATGCAGGCCGCCTGCATGTCATACCAGTAATACAGTTTTGATGCCCCCGGAAAGCCAGGAGGAAAGGCTGTACGTGTGGGGTATGAGCGCGAAAATGTTGTGCCATCACCAAGCAAATAGTAGCTTTGCTGCCCCCAAGCGCGAATCGACCCGTCCGTCATAATGACGCCCATCTTGCGGTAAGAGTTTGGCTGCGTGCCAGACGCATTTTCAGGCAGCTTTAACACCTTGGTCGCCGATCGCACTTGTGGCGTTGCCCATACTGGTAAGCCACCAGCACCCACTGTCAGCACTTGGCCAGCAGTCCCAGCCGCCAGAGCAACAAGGCCTGAGCCGTTGTTATAAAGTATCTGGCCGCTGCTGTTTGATACGCCTGTTGTGCCTTGCGCAAAGATATTCCAGGCAGTAGACGCATTGGCCGGTGTTACGCCTACCGTGCTGTCCAAAATGCAAACGAAGGTACTTCCCAAATATGAAACAACATCTTGCTTCATATAAGTCGTTGCTGCGCTATAA
>CALCPT010000685.1 GCA_937897265.1 uncultured Alcaligenaceae bacterium | reverse complement strand
CCTGGTGAGCGTATCGCCAGACGCAAGGGTGCAAAAATATTTTTTGAGAGTGGCGCAGCCCCAAGAGAGCGCGCGTAATCGGCGTGCCCCGCGCGTATGATGCGCCAAGGCAAGAGCATCACAAGTGGCAAGAACACCAAAATCATGCCACCCAAAATATGGTACGCGTTACGCCAGCCAACCGTGTCATTGAGATATTGCGCAAACGGCACCATCACCAAGGTGCCGGCACCAAACCCAGCGTAGGCGATACCAATGGCAGTACTCGTGTTTTTTGGAAACCAGCGACTAATCAAACTTTGTGACGGAACCATTCCTAAAGAGGTCACGCCGATGCCACCGGCAACGCCCACACATAAATGAAACTGCCAAAGTTGCGTCAAGTTACCGGCGACTAAGTAGCCTAGCCCCAAACTCGCAAATCCTACCGCACACACAACACGTGGCCCAAGGCGGTCGAACATGATGCCAATCAAAGGCGCTGAAAACCCGTTGGCAATCATATAAATGGAGTACACACTCGAGATCTCTGAGCGACTCCAGCCAAATTGCGTTTCGATGGGCAATAAAAAGGTGACGTACGCGTCACCAACACCACGGCCTAGCAAGTTAAATAAGAAACAAATCACCAACACCACAAATGCCATTGTGGCGTCGGTCGGCTTAGCGTTGACGAACGCGGGCTTCAACTTAGGCGGGTCGACACTTCATAAACCCCGAGCGCACGCAGATACAAACAATCTCGCCGCGCTGATTGATACCGTGATGTTCAAACTCAACAATACCCGCATCTTTGCGTGACTTACTTAAACGCTTAGACACAATTTTTGTTTCAACATGGATCGTATCGCCGTAAAACACTGGGTGTGGAAACCGAGTATCTGTCATACCTAAGTTGGCGATCGTTGTACCGAGTGTCGTCTCACCAACGGTGATCCCAATCACCAAACCCAAGGTAAACAGACTATTGACCAAAATTTGGCCAAACTCAGTTTTAGAGGCGAACTCTTTATCCAGATGCAAAGGTTGAGGATTCATGGTGAGCGTTGAGAACAACACGTTATCCATTTCAGTGACGGTACGCGTCATTGAATGCTTAAACACCTGACCAACTTCAAACTCTTCAAAGTACAAACCTGCCATGATGGCCTCCTAGTAGGATTTGGGTAAGCCAAGCACACGCTCAGCAATGAAACACAAAATCAGTTGAGGGCTCACAGGCGCAATACGTGTGATCATGACCTCGCGCAGATAACGCTCGACATGATATTCCTTCGCATAGCCAAAACCGCCATGCGTCATGACAGCCTGCTGGCAGGCATTAAAACCGGCCTCACCGCCCAAGTACTTCGCCGCGTTGGCTTGCGCACCGCACGACTCGCCCTTGTCAAACATTGCAGCGGCCTGAAACACCATCAGATTGGCAGCCTCAAGCTCCATCCAGTTGGCGGCCAAAGGATGTTGAATGCCTTGATTCATACCAATCGGACGATCGAACACAACGCGCTGCTTGGCATACTCTGTGGCTTTTTTGAGTGCGACTCGGCCTAGGCCCACGCCCTCAGCACCAATCAAAATACGCTCGGCATTCATGCCATGCATGATGTAATGAAAGCCCTTGCCCTCTTCGCCAATACGATCTTCGACGGGCACCTTCAAGCCATCAATAAACAATTCGTTTGAGTCAACGGCTTTACGCCCCATCTTTTCGATCTCGTGGACACGAATAAAATCTCGATCGAATTTTGTGTAAAACAAACTTAAGCCGTCGGTATGCTTGGTAACCTCTTCGAGTGGTGTGGTCCGTGCCAAGATCAACATTTTTTCGGCGACCTGCGCCGTCGAGATCCAGACCTTGGTGCCGCTCAACACATAATGATCACCGACTCGCTCGGCCTTCACCTTTAACTGTGTGGTGTTCAAGCCCGTATTAGGCTCAGTCACGGCAAAACAAGCCCGCTCTTGGCCAGAAATCAAAGGCGGCAACATGCGACGCTTTTGCTCTTCAGTACCAAACTGCACAACCGGATTTAAACCAAAAATATTCATGTGCACCGCTGAGGCACCGCTCATGCCTGCACCCGACTCACTAATGGTTTGCATCATGATCGAGGCTTCGGTGATGCCCAGCCCCGAGCCACCATACTGCTCAGGGATACAAATCCCCAGCCAGCCATCTTTCGCTAACGCCTGATGCAACTCACTGGGAAACCCTCCATGACGGTCTTTTTCAAGCCAATAATGATCGTCAAAGCGTTCGCATATTTTGCTAATCGCCTCGCGGATACTTTCTTGCTCTTGTGAAAATGAAAAATCCATGTCTGCCTCTCGCAATATTTGATCAAACCGCGTATGAACTCTAATATAACAATCACTCAACGTCAGTGCATGGTAGCAAGCGGCTAAGCCCTTACGGTGCTAACCCGTTAGGCAATGCACCGAATCGTACGACAAGGCAGTCGTGCCAGGTCGCGTCCTTAGCGGACACCCTGTTCATACACCTCACGCGCCAACCTTTCTCGGTGCTCGGGGTGGGCAATCGCAATCATGCGCTTGACCCGCTCGTGCAACGTCTGCCCTTTTAACTGCGCACTGCCCCACTCTGTCACCACCACATCAGCATCCGTACGCAAGCTGGTGGCAGGGCCCTGCAGATTCACCACAATCCGGCTAAGTTGCCCACGCTTAGCCGTCGAGGGCAACGCAACGATCGAACGTCCACCCTTGGCTGCGAGTGCACCGCGGGTGAAGTCTACCTGTCCGCCAGTGGCGCCTATGTACTTGCCGTCAATCACTTCTGCCCCGACCTGACCAGTCAGATCCACTTCAATCGCAGAGTTGATTGCTACAAACTGCTCAAGCTGTGCCAGCGTGGCGTGGGTGTGCACGTAGCTGAAGGGCTGAATATTTAACAGGGCGTTGTGCCGAGCAAAATCGTACAAGCGGCGCGTACCCATCAATACGCCTGCGGTAGTCAACCCACGGTCGAGCGCCTTGTAAGCATTGGTCACTGCGCCGCATTCGATTAAATCCACTGCAACGTCGCCTAACATTCCGGTATGAATGCCCAAGTCTTTGCGAT
>CALCPT010000684.1 GCA_937897265.1 uncultured Alcaligenaceae bacterium | reverse complement strand
AGCATCGCATTGAGCAAACCAACAGGTTTCTGGTCAAACCAAGCCAGCCAGCTAATCGCCCCTGGCACCTGAGCTAAGTCATCGCATAACCGGGCTTTGACTTCGTGCGCCAGAGGCTCGCCCCCACCCATCGGGTCGCAGGCATACATGTCGAGCATGCTGAGCAAGGCCAAACGGTCGGCCGGATCCAGATAATTCACTTTTTTAACCACAATGCTGCGCTGCATAAAAAAGCCTCACGCGAAACAACAAGAACTAAGGGCAGCCTCAATGGTATAACAAGCGGCTAAATGTTTTGAACACAAAGGATTCTGATGTCAGCACCCCTACCACTCGAGGGACTACGTGTCATTGAGTTTACCCACATGGTGATGGGTCCGACCTGTGGCATGATTTTGGGCGACTTAGGGGCCGAGGTCATCAAGGTTGAGCCTCTGGCTGGCGATAACACCCGCAAATTGCTTGGTTCTGGGGCTGGGTTTTTTCCGATGTTCAATCGCAATAAAAAAAGCATCGCGATTGATGTAAAAAACCCGCGCGGTCGAGAAATCGTTTTAAAACTACTCACTGACGCAGACGTCTTTAGCGAAAACTTTAAAAGCGGCACAATGGATAAGTTAGGCTTCGGCTACGAGGCCTTAAACAAACTCAATCCAAAACTCATCTACGTGTCACACAAAGGTTTTTTACCCGGGCCCTACGATCACCGCACAGCGCTTGATGAAGTCGTGCAGATGATGGGAGGGCTCGCATACATGACAGGCCCCGAAGGGCAACCGCTTCGTGCAGGATCAAGCGTCAACGACATCATGGGCGGCATGTTTGGTGCAATTGGCGTGTTGGCGTCGTTACAACAACGAGCCCGCACCGGACAAGGCCAGCAAGTTGCCAGTGCACTCTTTGAAAATAACGTGTTCTTAGTGGCTCAGCACATGCTGCAATATGCTGTCACAGGCAAGCCCGCTAATCCCATGCCAAACCGCATTAGCGCGTGGGGGGTTTACGATGTGTTCACGGTCAAAGATGGCGAGCAAATATTTTTGGCCGCTGTCAGCGATACCCAATGGGCGATTTTGTGTGAAGAATTTGGGTTTGACGACTTAAAAAACGACCCTCGCCTAGGCAGCAACAATGATCGCGTACGCGTGCGCTCGTGGCTAACTGCAGAGCTGCGTAAACGATTTGCTGGCTTCAGTGCAGCTGAGCTGAGTCAACGTTTTGAAAAGACTGCCTTACCCTACGCACCGATCACCCGCCCTCATGATCTCTTTGACGACCCGCACTTATTAGCCACAGGCGGTCTGGCCCCGATGACCGTTGCCGCCGACAATACCGGCGCCGGTCGAGAGATCGACACCCGCGTCGCCCTGCTGCCGATTGCACTTGAAGGTAAGCGCTTGCGAGTCCGTAAGGCATCACCAAAAATTGGGGCTGATACGATTGAGATCTTGCAATCGGCGGGCTACACCGAACAAGAAATCGAAGATTTACAGCGCGCGGGGGTCATTGGGACTCAACCTGAAGCAGAACTCGATACGCCTTAGCAGGCAACTCACAATCTGAAGCCATTCAACTTGCTTAAACAATATCGCAAAGATCAATGATGTCGGGCAAGGCTAAAAACCAAGACCGCTCATCAGTTACCCAAGCTCATACACCACAATTCAATCAGTACTTTTCCTTTTTGATTTTTTACTGGAGCACTCATGGACTTACACCTCACCAACCAACACGTTTTAATTACTGGTGGCAGCAAAGGCATTGGCCTGGCCTGTGCCAAAGTTTTTTTAGAAGAAGGCGCGAAAGTGAGCCTTGTGTCACGTGATCAAGCCAACCTCGAAGCCGCGAAAGCTGCCTTAGTTGCACAAATGCCAGGTGTTGCTGCACGCATCGCCGTGTTTGCGGCTGACTTAAAGAACGATGCCTCTGCCTTGGCTTGCCTGGATGCTGCAGAAAAAGCCATGGGCCCGGTGGATGTCTTGGTGAACTCTGCCGGTGCAGCCGCACGCAAGGCCGCGCCCGACCTCACACCTGAAGCTTGGCGCAACGCCATGGATGCCAAGTTCTTCACTTACGTCAACATGATGGATCCCGTGATCAAACGCATGGGCGCGCGTCGCAAAGGCGTGATCGTTAACGTCGTAGGTGCGGGCGGCAAAGTGCCCTCAACGGTACACATCTCGGGTGGTAGTGCCAATGCAGCACTGATGCTGGCTAGCGCAGGCTTAGCAGCCGCCTATGCACCGATGGGGATTCGAGTCAACGCTGTGAACCCTGCAGCGACGCTGACCGAGCGCTTGAAAGAAGGCATCAAAGTCACGGCCAACCACGAAAAAATCAGCGAAGCTGAGGCGTTAAAACAAGCAACGGCCAAGGTGCCACTCGGCCGTTTAGCGACACCAGAAGAAGTCGCTGATACTGTTGTGTATTTGGCATCTGATCGTGCAAGCTATGTCACGGGCACAATCATCACAATGGACGGCTCAGCCAATCCGATCGTGGTTTAGCCTTTTTGCATACGGATGTATTGCTCGATCACAGCCTGATACGACGTATCGGGCTGCAGTCCAAAACGATGGGTGCGCTCGCAATCAAACTTTGATGGCCAGCCACCCACAATTTTTTCAATGACGGGATCAGGTTTGATGGTCACAAGGCTGGCAACGTCTTTGCCCGCAACCTTCTCAAGCGCCTCGAGCATTTGCCCCACCGTCACAGTCAAGGC
>CALCPT010000683.1 GCA_937897265.1 uncultured Alcaligenaceae bacterium | reverse complement strand
AATCATGGGCTTGGTATGTAGCCAAAATTGAAGGTACACGCGACTTAGCAGCCAATAGTTTAAAAAGCCTGCTTGAGCCAGCCCTGCAAGGCCGCGTCGACAAAACGATCGCTGAATTTATTGTGCGCGTGCTTAAGCCGAGCTACCTGCATATTGCTCAGTACAAACAGTTATATAGCCCGTCTGTTGTGACGTTGGCGGCCGCCTTCATCCTCATTAGTCTTGGGTTCGTTTATTTCGCAAAAAAAACCGAGCGCCTCAAAATCGGCGGCAACCTATTGTTGATTACAGGTGGTGCAGTTGGCTATACCCTCGCCTTACTCATCAGTTATTTACTGATTTTTACCGAATATGAAGGTATTCGACTCGCCTCGTTTGAACGCTATCTCTCTACCTATATTTTGGCTTGGTTGTTGATTGTGTATGCATTGATGGCTTCACGGCTTGAGGCCTGGCGTGGTGCGCTTGGCCTGCTAGGTCAGCTTACGCTCGCTATAACACTGACTTTATACGCCCCCGTCGCATACTTTAAAGATGTACGCAAAATCGAGTCTCAAGGCGAAACCTTGGCCGTACGCCAAAGTACCGAGGCCTTTGCCGCTCAAATCAAACCGCAGTTAAAAACGGGCGATAAGATTTATTTCATTGCGCAAAAGTCGAATGGTCTTGAGCGAACCATGTTTTATTACGCGATGCTACCGTTCACGACCTCAACCTCCTGGTGCTGGAGCATTGGCCCCAAATATTTTGAGGGCGATGTGTGGACATGCCAAACCCACCTGCAAGGGCTGTTAAAAGGCTTTGATCACTTAGCGTTATTTAACGGCGACCACCAGTTTTGGGATCAAGAACGGGCACTGTTTGATGCCGCTTCGCTAAATAAAGTGTCAGGGCTCTTCAAGATCAACCGTGCAAACGGCGTCATCACTAGCCTGAGCTTTGTACCGTCCAGCACTAAGTAAATGGCTTTATAGCAGCCGTCAGGCAAATTTATTGGCTGTCGTTAGAACGAGTCGGTTCAACCACCACATACATAATGTCGCCGGGCAGTAAACGCAAAACTGGTAGCGCACACAAAATACCTAGATAAAGCGCTAGTTTCTTAAAAAGAGATTGCCCGTCATTTGTAAACGCCAAGCGCGTATACAAACCTTTTAGATGCACGCTTGCCAGGCGCCCGGTTTTTTTGACCAAAAAGCCTTTTCTCTGCAAGAGGGTGGCAAGATTTTCTAAATGAAAGTAATGAACGTGCGGTGATGGCAACCCCACCTGCCACATTCTTTCAAAGGGCCCAGGCAATCCCAACCTATTTAAGAGCCCAGCTAATTTGTAAAACACCCCCCGACTGCTTGGCAGATTCAGTACAAGCAACCCCTTCGCATTCAATCTATGGCGACATTCAGCCAAGACCCGTTCAAGATCGGGTATGTGCTCAAGCACATCATTAAACACAATGACGTCAAACTTTTCGTCAGGCAGCAAAGCATCTGGAAAATACCCCAGCCTAATTGGGCGCCCCGGTTTAGCCGCCTCAAGCCCTACTCGCTGATCCGGCTCAACGCCTAAAACATCAAAGGTCTTGCTTGCCAAGTCTAAAAGCCACCCATGGGCGCAACCTACATCTAGCAATTTAAGCCCGGGCGGCCCACAGGCATCGATTTCGGCCAATAACTCTTTAAAGTTTTCAAGCCGCAAACTCGCCAAGGCATGTGCCCGAGCCGCTTCGTCTATGGCCGCCTGAGAACCTGGGGCATTGATTGTTGGCTGCAAGTTGGCTTTTTCGTAGCCACAATGGGCGCAGCACAAATGCCACCCTTGCAACC
>CALCPT010000682.1 GCA_937897265.1 uncultured Alcaligenaceae bacterium | reverse complement strand
TGGCAAACATTCCTGGCTTAATTGCTCCCGACATTTGGTCGAATTGTATACGTACATTGAACAACCGTCCAACACTGTCACCCTGAGGGCTAACCGCAACAACCTTTCCTGCAAAAGTCTTGCCAGGGAAAGCGTCTACTGAGATTGAAACTCGCGTGCGCGAAGCCGCGGCGCAGCGCGAAGAGATGCGTATCGCGCTGGCGCGCGTTGAGCAGAGCTTGGCGTTGGCAGCTCAAACGCAGCGTGATTCTGATCGTCAGTTGCAAGCACTCGAGCTGCGTCGTGAGCGGTTGACGCAAGAATTAAAAGGTGTCGAGTCACCTGACTTGGCTGCGCTTGAACAACTGACCGGCGACAAACTCTCGACTGAAGAGCTCCTCGAAGAGGCGCAAGGAAAACTGGTTGAACTTGAAGAGCGCTTGCCGCAGGCCGATGCGCAGCGTAATCAGGCGCAGCAAACTGCTTTAACTGAAGCCGAAGCCTTGGCTCGCTTAGACGCTCGCTTGTCAGCCCTCATGCGCTTGCAAGAAGATGTGCAAAAGAAAGGAGCACTTGAGCCTTGGCTCGCCAAACACGAACTCACGACGTTGGGCCGTTTGTGGCAAAAGCTGCAGGTCGAAGCGGGTTGGGAGACCGCCATTGAGGCCGTGCTCAACGAACGCATGACTGGCCTTGAGGTGCGCAATTTGGATTGGGCGCGCGCCTTTGCAGCCGATGCGCCACCGGCGCGTCTGGCCTTTTATCAATTGCCCGTGGCTGCCGCCGCTGCACTAGCGCCTGTTGGTTTGACACCCCTAACGTCTTTGCTACGTATTAGCGATCCAGAGTTGCGTACCCTGCTGCACGCTTGGCTTGGACACGTCTTTATTGCAAAAGACATCACCGAAGCCCTGGCCCTGCGTGCGTCGCTGCCCGCGGGTGCTTTGCTAGTCGTTCAGGGTGGGCATTTAGTTGATGCACACAGCGTACGGTTTTATGCCCCAGACTCTGAACAAGCTGGGCTCTTGGCGCGTCAACAAGAGATCGAAAATCTACAGCGTGAAATCAAGGCGCGTCAGTTGATCGCCGATCAGTCACGCTCGGCTGTGGCTCAGGCAGAATCCGCTTGGCAACAGGTGTCTCAGGCCTTGCCCCCGATGCGTCAGCGTGTCGGTGAAGTGACTCGTCGTTTGCATGATTTGCAACTTGAGCAGACGCGCCTGCTTCAGCAAGTTGAGCAAACCCGCGAGCGCTCAGGCCGGCTCGAGCAAGATCTGGCCGAAGTCGCCTCGCAACAAGAAGAATTACAAGCGACCAAAATCGAAGCTGAAACGCGTTTCGAAGAGCTCGACGCTGAAATCGCTACCTTACAAGAGGCCTACTCTGAGGCTGAGATGGCGGGCGAGGTGTTGGCAGATGAAGCGCAAACGGCGCGTGATCGTTTGCGCGATCAAGAACGTGGCGCCCAAGAGGCCGAGTTCAATGAGCGTGGGATTCGCGCTCGTATCGCCGAACTACAGCGCAACCTGCAAGTCGCAACTGAGCAAAACACCCGCGCCAAGCAAGAGCTAATAACACTTGAGTCTGACTTGACGACACTCGACGCAGCGGCGGCCGAAGCTGGCCTGCAAGAAGCACTTGAGCTGCGCGCCGAGCGCGAAGAGGCCTTGGGTCGAGTCCGAATCGAGATGGATACGTTGGCTGCACAGTTACGCGAGGCCGATGAAGAGCGTCTGACGCTTGAGCGCTCTCTTGAGCCGCGCCGCGAACGCATCATGCAATTGCAGTTGCAAGAGCAAGCCGCTCGCTTAGCCGCTGAACAGTTTGCCGAGCAACTCAATGAGCGCCAGGTGGATCGTCTTGCGGTGCAGGCCTCGTTGGCTGATCAGCCAGAAGAGTGGTCGCGCCCAGCCTGGTTGCAAAGCGAAGTGCAACGCATCACTAAAAAAATCGAAAGTCTGGGCTCAGTCAATTTGGCAGCGCTTGACGAACTCAATGAATCGCGCGAACGTAAAGGTTACCTTGATGCGCAATTCCTTGATCTGCAGACTGCGATCAATACGCTCGAAGACGCGATTCATAAAATCGATCGCGAAACCCGTGATCTGTTGCAGACAACCTTTAACGAAGTCAATACGCACTTCGGCGAATTGTTTCCCAAGCTGTTTGGTGGGGGCGAGGCACGATTGATTATGACCGGTGACGAGATCCTCGACGCCGGGGTGCAGGTCATGGCGCAGCCACCCGGAAAACGCAATACCTCGATCCATTTGCTGTCGGGCGGAGAAAAAGCCTTGACTGCGACTGCGTTGGTGTTTGCGTTGTTCAAATTGAACCCAGCGCCTTTCTGCTTGTTGGATGAGGTTGACGCACCACTTGATGACGCGAACACCGAGCGTTATGCTAACTTGGTGGGTAGCATGTCAGAGCACACACAGTTTCTATTTATTTCGCATAATAAAATTGCGATGCAAATGGCACGGCAATTGATTGGTGTCACCATGCAAGAGCAGGGTGTATCAAGAATTGTGGCAGTTGATATTGAATCGGCGCTGCAACTTGCAGCAGAAGCGGCTTAATTCTAGGGTCTACACATGAGTGAGTTGCAGATCTATCTGATTATTTTGGGCGTTGGCGTTATTTTGCTATTGCTTGGTTTTAATTGGATTCAAGATTTACGTGTGCGCAAGCGCATGCAGGCTGAATTGCCCAAGATTGATCAAGATCCTCTTTTAGGCGAACCCGCCTTCAGTGAGAGTGGACGTCGCGAGCCTGGCCTGGGCGGCGGTGCGGTGGTGTTGCCCTTTACGGGCGGCGCCCGAGATACAGAGTCTAGCGATTCGCTCGAGCCTGATTCAGTTACAGAGGCTGTCATTGAGCTGACATTTCAAGGGCCGATGACGGGTGAGGATTTGGCTCCCTTATTGATGCCTTTGCGTGTCGCGGGCCGCAAGGCCGTTAGGGTATTCGTGCAGAACGTGCAAGGCCAGCACTCGATGCAGATCGATCCGACCGATCAATATATCTCGGTTCAATTAGCCGTGTTGTTAGCCAATCGTAGCGGTCCCTTGAGCGCTATTGAATGGTCGCAAATTTTCACGCGTGCACAGACCTTAGCGGATCAGCTTGAGTGCACGCTTGAGGCGCCCGAACAGCAGCAGGTGGTTGAGCTTGCCCGGCGTTTAGATCAAATCTGTGAGGGGCTCGATACGCAGGTTGGTTTGACGTTGCTTTTGGCGGGTGTGCGCTCTGTGTCAGACGTTAGCAGCGCTGCGCAAGCGATGGGCTTTGTGCCGTACATGGGGCGTTTCGCTTGGTGTGGTGATCACGGTTTTGTCTGTTTTACGCTTTCTCGCGCAGATGAAGAGTCGTTTGACGCCGGTATGGCGGGTGTCGATCGTTTAAGTTTATTGTTGGATGTACCGCGTAGTCCCGTAGATACCCGTGCATTTGGTCGTATGACTGAGATTGGACAAGAACTCGCGCGGCGATTAGGGGCTGAATTGGTCGACGATCAGGATCGTGCTCTCCAGCCGGGCGCTGAACTGTTAATCGATGAGCAACTGAAAGCCGTCTATGTCAATCTTGAACATGCTGGGTTTAATGCAGGTAGTGCGCGCGCCCTGCGCGTGTTTGTGTAACGCCTGTTGGGGCGGTGTATGACAGAAGCCCTTGCGCGTGCAACATGGCTGCGCGAAGAGATCGAGCGACATAACCAGGCTTACTACGTACAGGACGCGCCGCAAACAAGTGACGCGCAGTACGACCTGTTGATGCGCGAGCTGCAGGCGCTTGAGGCCAGCTATCCAGAACTGATTACGCCCGAATCACCCACCCAGCGTGTGGGTGCCGCGCCCTTGTCCGCCTTTGGTAGCGTCACGCATTCGGTACCCATGTTGTCGTTAGGGAATGCTTTTGAAGCTGAAGATGTTCAGGCTTTTGATAAGCGCGTTGCCGATACTCTTAAAGCAGCTGGCAAACTCACCGGTAGCGAGCAGGTTCACTATTTTTGTGAGCTCAAGCTCGATGGTCTGGCGATTAACCTGCGCTATGAGCGTGGTGCGCTGGTCCAGGCGGCGACGCGCGGTGATGGTCAAACCGGTGAAGATGTCACCAGTAATATTCGCACGATCAAATCGATTCCTCTACGCTTAACAGGCGAGCCTCACGAGCTTCCTGAGGTACTTGAAGTGCGCGGTGAGGTGTTTATGAACCTCGCTGACTTTGCTCTGCTAAATGAGGCCCAACGCACGCGCGGTGAAAAAGTATTTGTGAATCCGCGCAATGCTGCGGCGGGTAGTTTGAGGCAACTTGATCCTCGCATCACAGCTCAACGCCCGTTACGGTTCTTTGCCTACGGCTGGGGTGATGTCGGTGCCTTGCAAGTCGCCAACCACAGCGACATGCTTGATTGGATGGCGCGGTTAGGCTTGCCAGTCAATGTCACGCAGCACGTCGTGGCGCAAGGTGCCGCCGATTTATTGCGCTATTACGAGCAAGTGGGTGCGCGCCGCGCGAGTTTGCCTTATGACATCGATGGCGTTGTCTATAAAGTCAATGAGCTTGATGCCCAGCGTGTGTTGGGTTTTGTTGCACGCGCACCGCGTTTTGCCATCGCGCATAAATTTCCGGCGCAAGAGGCGTTTACCACCTTGCTGGATATCGAAGTGCAAGTGGGCCGCACGGGTGCGATTACGCCAGTGGCGCGCTTGGCACCAGTCTTTGTTGGGGGTGTGACGGTCACCAATGCCACCTTGCACAATGAAGATGAAATTCGTCGTAAAGACGTGCGCGTGGGTGATACGGTGATCGTGCGCCGTGCCGGCGATGTGATCCCCGAAGTGGTGGGCCCTGTGCTTGAAAAGCGCCCAGCGTTTGCACCGCAATTTGTGATGGTGACTGCATGCCCGATCTGTGGCTCAGCGATTGAACGTTTAGAAGACGAAGCAATCGCTCGTTGCACGGGTGGTTTGTTTTGTGCCGCCCAGCGTAAACAAAGCTTGATACACGCGGCAGGACGTAAAGCACTCGATATTGAAGGCCTAGGCGAAAAGCTTGTCGAACAACTTGTTGACCGCGAGCGTATTCGTTCGCTTGCCGATATCTTTACCTTGCAAGCTGCTGAGCTTGCAGGCTTTGACCGTATGGGGCAAAAATCAGCAGACAATTTGATTGCCGCCATCCAACAAGCGAAACAGCCGCCGTTGGGGCGTTTGATTTTTGCGTTGGGGATTCGTCATGTGGGGGAAACTACCGCGCGTGATCTTGCACTCCATTTTGGCTCGATCGAGAGCTTAATGTCGGCAAGCGTCGATGAGTTGTTGGGCGTGAACGACGTGGGGCCTGTGGTGGCAGGTTCACTTGCGCGTTTTTTTGCTGAAACGCACAATCAAGAGATCGTGCACGCTTTACGCCAGCAAGGTGTTGAGCCGCAGCCCGAGGTGGCCGCTCGCAGTGCGGGCTTGTCGGGTAAAACCTTTGTACTGACTGGCACACTACCCGTGTGGTCGCGTGAAGAAGCTTCAAGTTTAATTGTGGCAGCGGGCGGCAAAGTCACCGGCTCAGTCTCAAGAAAAACATCCTTCGTGGTGGCGGGTGCTGATGCCGGAAGTAAGCTTGAAAAAGCCCGTGAGCTAGATGTGACGGTACTTGACGAAGATGGCTTACGCGCGTTGTTGGCACAAAATTAAGGGCGTCTAAAAAGACGCCCTCAGGTAGAACCATTTGCCAGCTTAAGTGAGATTAATTTAGCTTAATCGTTGCTTTGCCGCGCAGTTCAGCCTGAAAGGTTGTCAGTGCTGTTTGCTTCATCATTTCTTCAAGCTGAGGGCGAACCTGTTCGAACGGAGGAAACTCAATCGGACGAATGTCGATGACCTCAATCACGTGCCAGCCGTATTGTGATTGCACCGGTGCGCTAGCCAATTGGCCCTTTTTAGTGGCAGCAACCGCTTTCGCAAAGGGCTCAACGTAGTTGGTGTTAGGTGCCCAACCAAGATCACCACCTTTTTCAGCAGAGCCAGTGTCTTTCGACTGCTTCGCTAAGTCTTCAAACTTGGCAGATTTGGCCTTAAGTTTGGCCTGCATGTCGTTTGCAACTTTCTCGTCATCTACCAAAATATGGCGTACGTTGTATTCAAACTTACCGTCTTCAGCTTTTTTGAGTTTGTCGTACTCGGCTTTGGCGGTCGCTTCGGTCACGGGATTCTTTTTGACATAATCGGCCATCAGCGCCTGAACCATAATCCCTTGACGACTTAACTCAAGTTGAATCGCAACCGTTGGATCTTTGGCGATGCCAGCTTGTTCAGCGGCTTGCACCATTACCTGACGATTGATCAACTCTTCTTTCACTTGCTCGCGCAATTGAGGAGTATCGGTGGCGCCCTGACCCTGACTGATCAGCAGTTTGACAAATTGATCGACGCTCTCTTGAGTAATAGCTTTGCCGTTTACGGTCGCTACATTTTGTGCATATAGCGGTGCAGCAAGCGCCAACGAGGCGGCGAGCATAATGATACGTTTCATGGATTTCCTTTGGAGGGCGCCCGAGTCGTGAGCGCAAGTGCGTGAATCGGGTATGGGATTAAATCGCGCAAAAGATCATACACCAGACGATGTTGCGCAACCATCGGCCGGTTAGAAAAGCATTCGGCCACAATCGTGGAGATCGGAAGAGCGTCGTGTAGGGAAAGAGTGTCTTCGCCTGTGTA
>CALCPT010000681.1 GCA_937897265.1 uncultured Alcaligenaceae bacterium | reverse complement strand
GGAGGGTACGAACCTGCTGCCCCATCCTTACCAACGGCTTAGCCTCGGATCGCCCCCCTGGCGTAGGCAAATTGGCGTTTTCAGACACAATTTGTAGCTCCGCGGGGGGCAGGCCTGCCAACCCTGCAACGCGCCGACTCAGTGCATCAAGTCGCTGATAGTTGGCCTGCAAGACGCCGAGCTGCACAAACAATGTGTCTAACGCCTGCTTGTCTGCATAGGGCGCAGGGTGAACGGTGCCTGAACGATGCCGCTCACCTTTCACATGCTCAATCACCGTGGGCTGAAAGAGCCGTTGCAAGGGGACCGAAAGGTACACAGCCAGCATCATTAGCGCGAGGCTACCGAGCAGACACTGACCTATGTTGAGCGACAAAGCACCGTGAATGATCCGTTCGCGAGGCATAATGACTACCTTCATACAACAATCCTTATCACTTATGGTTACGACTCCTCGCAGGCCGTCGGGCAACCCAGCGAAGGGAGCCCATCTAATCGGCTGGCTCGGTCACGATGCACAAGCGGCAAGCGTGCTCGCGACAGCTCAATTGCACCTCAAGCTGCGTGCAGTGGTTGAGCAGGCCCTTCCCGCCACCATGCGTGGTGGCTTCGATATATTAAAAATCGAGCAAAGCACACTGACCTTAATGGTTTCGAGTGCCGCCTTTGCCGCAAAATTTCGCCAATTGGCACCGAGAGTAACTGCTCACATACAGAAAGCAGGCTGGAATTTGTCAGAGATCAAGCTGCGAGTACAGGGCGGGCTTGGGATTCCTGTCGCTGTTCAACCTCCGAAAGAGGCGCGAGCGCTTGACCAACAAGATTTAAAAACGTTTGAAGCTTTGACTCAGCAATTACGGCCCGGACCACTCGCCGATGCTGTCGCAAGACTGCTAGCTCACCATCAGCCAGCGCAGGCCCAAGAACTCAAGCCAGCTTCCACTCATGGCGAAATGCCAGCGGCGCCTGTGCAGCAGACGCGTAAGTAATGATTTCGAAGGCATCAGGCTGAGCCAGTAGTTTGAGCGCTAACTGATTGTTCAGCGCATGCCCGGACTTACACGCCACATAGCGCGCGACGAGGGGCTTACCAATTAAGTACAAATCGCCCACAGCATCCAGAATCTTATGTTTGACGAACTCGTCGTCGTAACGCAAGCCATCTGAATTTAAGACACGATACTCATCCATCACAATGGCATTATCAAAACTGCCACCACGTGCTAAGCCAGCCGAGCGCAAAGCCTCAACCTCATTAACAAAGCCAAAAGTGCGCGCTCGAGCAATTTCTTTAACGTAGGAGTCGGTTGCGAAATCGACTTCTGCGAAGCTTGCGGTTGAGTCGATCGCTGGATGACGAAAATCGATTGAAAACGCGACTGCAAAACCTTCGTGTGGTTCAAGACGGGCCCATTTGGCCTCTGAGCCTTCACCTTCACGCACTTCGATAGGCTTTAACACTCGTAGAAACTGTTTTGCACTGGCTTGTTCTTGGATGCCGGCCGAACGCAACAGATAGACAAACGTTGCGGCGCTGCCGTCCATGATCGGGACTTCTTCGGCAGTCAGATCGACGTGCAAATTATCAATGCCCAACCCAGCAAGGGCTGACATCAAATGCTCTACTGTGGAAACTCTTGCTTGACCATTAGACAAGACAGACGCCATGCGCGTGTCTTTGACCATCGCTGCCTGAGCCGGTAGATCTACAACCTCAGGCAAATCGACTCGATGAAAGACGATTCCGGTGTCTGGTGCCGCAGGACGCAACGTCAACTCGACCCGTCGACCTGAGTGCAGGCCAACACCGGTAGTTTTCACAAGCTGCTTGATGGTGCGTTGATGAAACATAAAGCCCAAAAACCTTAATAAAACTTATCCGATTGTAGCGCTTTTAACCATTTATGTACTAAAAAACAACAGGCGACAACGCACCTAGGTTGGGGAACCCAGGTGCGCAACCAACCACCCCAGCGGGACGGTTGGCAGAGGGAGCCATGCAAGCGAACTCAAAACAACGTGTCAGCGCCGTTTTCAGCCCACTCGGATCTGACTTTTAATCAGCCTGACGACGCAAAAACGCCGGAATATCGTAATGCTCCATTCCTGAAGTTTCGAGAGCGCGAACCTGAGCTTGGGCCTGTGAACCGCGCCCACGCATCACTGTTGGAGCTGTGATTTCTGTGCCGTTGGCCATCGTCAGGCCGTCGGTGCCGTTACGCAACCCTACAGCGGCTTCAGGCACCTGCACCAACTTAGGCTTAGCGCGACCCAAGCCAGTTGCCACAACCGTAACGCGCAGGTTGTCGCCCATCGACTCGTCATAGGCCGTACCGAAAATAACCGTGGCATCGGCTGAAGCAAAGCTTTGGATATGGTCCATCACCGTACGCGTTTCTTTCATTTTGAGTGAGCTGCTTGCAGTGATGTTCACCAACACGCCGCGCACGCCGTTCAAATCAACACCCTCGAGCAGTGGGCACGCAACCGCTTGCTCAGCTGCAATCCTGGCGCGATCTGGCCCGCTAGCAATTGCCGTCCCCATCATGGCCTGACCTTGCTCGCCCATAATGGTTTTAACGTCTTGGAAGTCGACGTTTACGTTACCTTCAACATTGATGATCTCGGCAATGCCTGCACATGCGTTGTGCAAGACATCATCGGCTGCTTTGAAGCAGTCCGCCTGAGTAGCATCCTCGTCCATCAACTCGTACAGGTTCTCGTTGAGTACAACGATGAGCGAGTGCACATGCTTTGAGAGCTCGTCAATGCCTTCTTCAGACATTTTCATGCGCCGATTGCCTTCGAACGAAAAAGGCTTGGTGACCACACCAACGGTCAAAATACCAAGATCTTTTGCGACTTCGGCAACAATTGGACCAGCCCCAGTACCTGTACCACCACCCATACCGGCGGTGATAAAGACCATGTGTGCGCCCGCAAGCGCCGAGCGAATTTCTTCGCGCGCCGATTCGGCTGCTGCACGGCCTTGATCAGGCTTAGCACCCGCGCCAAGCCCCGAGTTGCCCAAGCGAATTTGCACGGGAGCATTGGTTGCAGCCAACGCTTGCGCATCAGTATTGCAGCAAATGAAATCGACCCCCTGCACACCCGAACGGATCATGTGCGAAACAGCGTTGCCGCCAGCGCCGCCCACACCTACCACTTTAATGACCGTGGATTTTTTTGCGTTATCTAACATTTCAAACATCATGATTGACTCCCTCAAGTCGTAACTACAAACGTTTCTAAAAGTCCCCAACTACATGTTTTAGAAATCGTTTCAAACGCGATGCCGATCGTATCCGCACCGAGTTTGAAACGCCTCTCTAGCAGACCGGCAGTATGGTAGCTGCCCATCTGTTTGGCGCCGGATGACGCCAATTCAATGCATAAACCACTCTTTCATTCGAATCAATACCGCTTTAAAACTACCAGACTGCTGCGTGGCTTTACGGCCGCGCAAGCGTTGCATGCGCGCCTCGCTTAACAAACCCATTACGGTCGAAAAGCGAGGGTTGCGCATAACATCTGCCAGGCTTCCCTGATACTCAGGCACCGCGACGCGCACAGGTTTTAAAAAGATGTCTTCAGCAAGCTCAACAATACCTGGCAATAACGCCGTACCACCTGTCAAGACCACGCCAGATGATAATAAATCTTCGTACCCAGAGTCTCGAACCACACCTTGAACCAAATCGAACAATTCGGCAACCCTTGGCTCGATAATCGCACCGAGTGTTTGGCGCTTGACCAAACGTGGGGCGCGATCGCCTAAGCCAGGCACCTCGACCGTGTCGTCTGGGTTTGCAAGCACTTCTTTCGCAACGCCATAGCGTAATTTGATCTCTTCGGCATCTGGCGTAGGTGTACGCAACCCTTGCGCAATATCGTTGGTAATTTGATCGCCCGCGATGGGCAATACTGCGGTGTGGCGAATCGCGCCTCCGGTATAGATCGCGACATCGGTTGTACCGCCACCAATGTCGACTAATACGACGCCAAGATCTTTTTCATCAGCGGTCAAGCAGGTTTGACTTGAGGCCAGTGGCTGCAAAATCAAATCCTGCACCTCAAGCCCGCAGCGGCGCACGCACTTCACAATATTTTGCGCTGCGCTGACGGAACCCGTCACAATGTGCACCTTGACCTCGAGACGCAACCCACTCATGCCAATTGGCTCGCGAATATCCTCTTGCCCGTCAACAATAAACTCTTGCGTCAAAATATGTAGTACTTGCTGGTCGGTTGGAATATTCACCGCTTTTGCGGTCTCGATCACGCGGGCGACATCGGTGGCCGTGACCTCTTTGTCTTTGACGGCAACCATTCCACTTGAATTAAAGCTTCGAATGTGACTGCCAGCGATTCCGGTATACACATCTCGAATTTTGCAGTCGGCCATGAGTTCGGCTTCTTCTAGGGCACGCTGAATAGCAGTAACTGTCGCCTCGATGTTGACCACAACACCTTTGCGCATACCGCTCGATTCATGCTGGCCCAAGCCCAGCACTTCAAAGCGGCCCTCTGGCAATATCTCGGCCACCACAGCAACAACTTTGCTGGTGCCGATATCGAGAGCGACGATCAGATCCTTGATGTCACGGGTCATAGCGTTATCGTTTCTTTTTCGGTTGAGTAGGTTCTGGTAGGGCGGCAAGCGTGATCGCAAAGCCGTTGGGGTAGCGCAGGTCGGCATGCGTCAACGCACGCCCGCCCGTTCTTTGATTGATCTGGGGCATCGCCTGCACAAATCGCTCGATCCCTTCTGAAAATGGTAGTGCGCCGGGAATCCCGCCTTGCGAATCGGCCGCTTCTGCGCCCGGATCGCGAGCTAACGCCAAAGTCATGCCGCTCGAGAGTTTGACCTGCCAGGCCAAACGATTGTTCAGCGACAGCTCTTTGACGGTTAGCCCAAGCGGCGCAAACCAACGCTCGAGCTCTGCGTAGCGCGACACGACCAGGCCTTCTTTGCCCTCGGGGCCCTCGAACTGCGGCAGATCCACATCGTCTTCGAGTTCGCCTTGGTTTGCAGTAAACACCTGCGCCCATGTATTGATCATCTGGTTTTCGTTCCAGAGCGCGAGCGGTTGGTGTTCTTCGACCGTCACACGCAAGGTGTTCGGCCAAATGCGACGCACCGAGGCCGTCCTGACCCAGGGCACTGCCTCGAAAACAGTTTGTGCTTCGGCTAAGCGGATTGTAAAAAAATTGCCAGTTAACTTGGACGCGATAGAGGCTTGAACGTTTTCGGGCGTCACGTAACGCAAACTGCTGTTGCGTGTCGGTTCGAGCTCGATCGCCTGCAGGCTGAACATCGGGCGTTGCATCACCCAGTAGACGCACCCGGCGAGCACGGCCAACACCGCCATCACCGCTAGGGTGTTGGCAAGTCTGTTGATCGTACGCGCTTCGTTCCACACAATCGGTCTCGCTATTGTTTGTTGTCAGACAGATGTCCAATCTTACAGCGGGCATCCTTCAAAATTTGCATACATAAATCTGGGTAACTCATGCCGATTGCTTTAGCCGCCATCGGTACTAAAGAATGTCCAGTCATACCGGGTGACGTATTCATCTCGAGCAGCCAAGGCCGATTATTCTGATCTAACATCAAATCTGCACGGCCCCAGCCTTCGCATCCCAAGGCACGATAGGCCTTCACACTAATCTCAGCGATCTCAGTCGCCAGTGCCTGCTCGAGCGGCGCAGGGCATAAGTACTGGGTATCATCTGAGAAATATTTGTGCTGATAATCATAGTTGCCTTGAGGGGCAACGATTTCAATAACAGGCAGTGCGCGTGCCTCTTTACCGCGGCCCAAAATCGCAACCGTCAATTCGCGTCCCGCCACAAACTGCTCGGCTAAGACCACCTCGTCGTATTGCGCGGCAACTGCATACGCTTGAGCAAGCTCAGAGGCCACAGTCGCTTTCACAATACCCAAAGTGGATCCCTCGTGAGGCGCTTTTAGCATGAGCGGCAAGCCCAAGGCCTGCGCCGCCGCATTCACCTCACTTGCATCAGTCAACGCCCGATACCCTGGTGTCGGCAAACCAGCCTCTAACCACACTCGCTTTGTCATGACCTTATCCATCGCAAGGCTCGATGCCATGGGGCCGCTGCCAGTGTATGGAATCCCCAACAGTTCAAGCGCGCCTTGTAACGTTCCGTCTTCGCCATAGCGCCCGTGCAGGGCGATAAACAGACGATCAAACTGCTGTGCGGCGAGGTCCGCTAAGCTACCTTTGCCCGTGTCAAACAAATGCGCATTGACCCCTTGACCACAAAGTGCCGCATGCACACCCGTTCCGGACATCAGCGACACTTCACGCTCTGCCGAGCGACCGCCGTACAACACACCGACCTTACCAAAAGCCTGTGTCATGTTGGAGCTCCTAATAGATGGGGGACTTTACTAATCGAACCAGCGCCCATCACGATCACCACATCGCCATCTTGTGCGAAATTTAAAATCGCTTCGGGCATCGCTGCAACATCTTCGACAAATAAGGGCTCAACCTTACCAGCCACACGCACACCTCGAGCGAGAGCACGCCCATCCGCAGCAACGAGTGGCGGCTCGCCAGCGGCATAGACCTCAGTCAACAACACGGCATCAGCGGAGCCCAAAACATTGACGAAGTCTTCGAAGCCCGAATTGGGGATGTCTCTGGCCGCGGTAAGCTG
>CALCPT010000680.1 GCA_937897265.1 uncultured Alcaligenaceae bacterium | reverse complement strand
GATCTACACAGGCGAAGACACTCTTTCCCTACACGACGCTCTTCCGATCTGAGAACTGGTTGAATTTGGCCAGAAACAGCAAGTGCTAGAGCACCCCAAGCATCCCTACACACAAATGTTGATTGCTGCCGTGCCCAGTATGACGCCGCGAGTGCGCGAAGCGTCGGTGCGTGGTGAAGTGATTTTGCGTACCGAACGGCTGGTCAAAACTTATCCTAATAGTCGGGCGCCGGCTGTTAATCAGGTTGCGCTTGAGTTGCGTCGTGGCGAGACGCTAGGAATCGTGGGAGAGTCAGGCTCAGGAAAATCTACCGTCGCGCGATGCGTGGCAAAGTTAATTACGACAACAAGTGGCTCGATTTTTCAGCATGAGCAAGACATTGCGCCGCTTTCGAATCGTCAAATGCGACCCTTACGTCAGTGTGTGCAGATTGTCTTCCAAGATCCTTATCGCTCGTTAAATCCGCGCCGTACAGTTGGTGACTCGATTGTTGAGGGTCCAATGAATTATGGTGCGACACGTCAAGAGGCTTGGCGGCGCGCGAGTGAATTAATGGAGTTGGTGCGACTGGATCCCAATATGCTTCAGCGGTTTCCACATGAGTTTTCGGGAGGCCAACGCCAACGAATTTGTATTGCACGGTCGCTAGCGATGAAACCCGAGATTTTGATTGCTGATGAAGCGGTGTCCGCTCTCGACGTCTCAGTGCAAGCGCAAGTGCTCGGTTTATTAGATGAGGTGCGGGATCAGTTGAATTTGGCCATGCTATTTATTACCCACGACTTGCGCGTGGCGGCGCAGGTTTGCGACCGAATCGCGGTGATGTCAAAAGGTGAAATTGTTGAAACCGGTCGAACAACTGATATTTTTTTAGCGCCAGCGCACACTTATACACAGACCTTATTCGCGGCGGCACCAGGACGCGATTGGCTGTTCGAAGCCGGACGCGCCAGGCTCAAAAAGAAAGAGGATATCTCCCAGGCCGACCACCCTAGCACCGCAGGGTGAGGCTTAATTCACACAACATTGACGCCTTCCGAGGCAATGAAGATGCCTCACAACGGCAGCGAGAGATTACAAAGACAACGATGAATGACTTGAAAAATAAGGTCGTGCTAATTACCGGTGCGAGTTCGGGTATAGGGGCTGCTACCGCCTTAGCATTTGGTCGCTATGGGGCGTGCGTAGCGGTGCATTATCGCTCGCAACGAGATGCCGCCTTATCAGTTGTCGCGCAGATTCAAGCGGCCGGTTCAAGCGCCGAGGCGTTTGGCTGCGACGTGATGGATTCGACGCAGTTAGTTCGCTTAGTGCAGGCCGTGCACGCGCGCTTCGGTCGTATCGATGTACTGATTAACAACGTGGGTGGCATGATGCGCCGCATCGCTTTGTCTGAGGCCAGTGATGCAGCGATTGATGAGGTGTTTCATTTCAATGCGCGTTCGATGATGGTGCTTTGTCGCGAAGTGATCCCGCACATGCGGGCGCAAGGCGGTGGCAGCATCATCAATATTACGTCTCAGGCCGCACATACGGGCGGAACGCGAGGCGCAGGTTTATATGCTGCTTCAAAGTCTTACATCACCACCTATACAAAAGGGTTGGCGCGCGAGGTGGTGCGCGATGGGATCCGTGTCAATGCCATGGCGCCTGGTGTCATTGACACGCCCATCCATGCGGCGCATGCCAGCAATAGCGTAACCAGTAAAGACGACTTGCAGGCGAAGTTAAAAAAATCGATACCGATGGGCCGCTTAGGGCGACCAGAGGAGTGCGCAGGTGTACTGCTATTTTTGGCCAGTGACGAGCTCTCGAGCTATGTCACAGGTCAAACGATTGGCGTCAATGGTGGCAGCACGATGGCGTAGCGCGGCGCTTCGCCCAGTGAGTTTGCGGCTGAGCGCTAGCTAAAAGTACTGCGCTCTTTAAAAGTTTTGCTCTAAAATTTTGTGTTGCGCTGGACCGACCAACGTGCTGACAGCGCGCCCAGCACTGCGACCGAGATCACCGCTGTGGTGAGCATCCAAAATGAAGGCAACGACAGGGCAAACTCAGAGTCGTAACTACGCGCCAAGCTGGCCAGCGCGTCATTTAATGGGATCAGTGCGGCGCGTGCAATACCAATTCCGATTAGTGCCGCCAGACTGCAGGTGACAGAGCCTAAATACAAAAAAGGTCGGCGGACAAAAGATTCGGTGGCGCCGACTAGGCGGGCGACACCGATCTCTTCGCGCTGCGATAAGGCCTGCATGCGTACGGTATTAAATACTGTCGCCAGCACCACGAGTGCGACGCTTAAAGCAAGCAACAACAACCCAATGCGTCCAAATCTGAGGAGCGCCTCGAGACGCTGTACCCAGGCGGTATCAAGCTGTACGAGGTCAACCCCAGGCCACTTGCGCCAGACTTGTGCGAGTTTGTCGGCGCGTTCTGCCAGTTGATCACCCGGCGTGAGGCTGACGACGATGGCGTCAGGTAGTGGATTGCCGGGTAACACTTTGAGCGCTTGTTCCCAGGCGGGATTGGTACGTAAGTCGGTGAGGGCACGGTCTTTTGTGACGATGCGCACACCCGCAACTTGTGCCGCGTGTTCTGCGCGAATCCGCGTTGCAACTTGCTCGGCTACGGTCTTGGCCGCATCCGTCTTTAGAAACACAGTGAGTTCTGGCGTCACAGAGACCTGACGCGCAACCGGCTGTATCGAAACCAGCAGCGAAGCACCTAACAAAGGCAACGAAAGTGCCAGCGCGATCACGAGCAAATTCGTCAATGACGAAATCGGTGCGGCGGCTAGTCGGCGCAGCGTGACGGCTAGCGCGTAACGATGTTGGCGTAACAGGCTCTTCATCGTACGGTCTCGCTTCGCCCCGAACCGACGTGCGTCTGTGGCTCTGCGCCTTGCTCGGTGGTTTTGGTGTAAGTGTGTGCTCGCTGGCCGGCCGAGTCGGCAAACTTTCCGGGCTCGATTTTGAAGGCCCGCGTGGCGTACTCTGCCATCAAAGCGTCGTCATGCGAGGCAATCACGGTTGTGACCCCGACTCGGTTAAAGTCTTTGAACACCGACATAATTCGTCGAGCTGTGTCGATATCCAAACTTGCGGTGGGCTCGTCGGCAATCAAAATTGCAGGCCGGTTCACGATGGCCCGTGCAATCGCTAGTCGCTGTTGTTCGCCGCCCGAGAGCTCGATCGGACGAGTGTTTTCTTTTGACGAGAGGCCAACTTTTTCAAGGGCCGCTCTGGCGCGCGCCCGAGCCAGGCCAGGCGCAAGCCCAGTGACTGCTAGCGGTAGCAACACATTATCAATGGCACTGCGGTCGTACAGCAGGTGCGTATCTTGAAGGATGACGCCTACTGCCCGTCGTAAATAGGGGCGCGCCCGTGCAGAGAGTTGGTCGAGCCGGTGACCATGTACCTGAATCGAGCCGCGGCTAGGGGGTTCTAACCCCCCAATGAGCTTGAGTAAGGTTGATTTGCCAGCGCCAGAGGGGCCAGCAACGTACACGAATTCTCCGGCCGACACCTTAAAGGTTAGGTCAGCCAGGATATGACGGCCTTGGCCGTACGACTTGTAAACGTGCTGAAATTCAATCATGGGCTATCGCTTTTAGAGCCTAATAATAACTCTGCCCACGATTTCGGGGATTGACGGCAAGGGATTTCCCCCATACAGTGCCTTTAGGTCTGCAGCTACTATCTGTCGCTCGCATGCATAGGTTGCCGCATTGCATTTGTTTCGGCCACCACCCCCCAAAGTTGTTATCCGGAGATTTAGCCATGAAATTTCTTAAATTAGCTGCCGTCGGTGCAGCGCTGATTGCTGCGAGCACTGTTGCTCAGGCGGGTGCTACGTTTGATAGCGTCAAAAAGAAAGGTTTTGTGCAGTGCGGCACAAATACTGGTTTAGTTGGTTTCGGTGCACCCGACAGCAAAGGCGTCTGGTCTGGGCTCGATATCGACATGTGCAAAGCGTTCGCCGCTGCGATGTTTGGTGACCCATCAAAATTTAAAGTCACGCCACTGACCGCCCAGCAACGTTTTACAGCGCTGCAATCAGGTGAGGTGGATGTTCTGGTGCGAAACACGACACAAACGATGACGCGCGATACGTCGTTAGGTCTGATTGGCGTAGCCGTCAATTTTTATGACAGCCAAGGCATTATGGTGCGTAAAGACAGCGGTATCAAAAGCGCAAAAGAGCTCAATGGCGCCACGATCTGTGTCCAACCTGGCACCACAACCGAACTGAATTTGGCAGACTGGTTTCGGGCGAACAAATTGTCTTTCAAACCGGTTGTGATTGAAAAGCTTGACGAAGTCGTTGGTGCGTTTGTGTCAGGGCGCTGTGATGCCTACACAACAGATAAGTCTGGCTTAGCCTCTTCGCGCTCGTCGCAAGAAAAACCCGATTTGTATGTGATCTTGCCAGAAAACTTTTCGAAAGAGCCCTTGGGCCCTCTGGTTCGCCAAGGTGATGAGCAGTGGCTCAATCTCGTTCGCTGGAGCTTCAACGCCATGGTTGAGGCCGAAGAGTATGGCATTACCCAAAAGAACCTTGATGAGATGCTGAAAAGCACGAACCCTAACGTGCAGCGTATTTTGGGTGTGACACCTGGGATGGGTAAAAACCTTGGCGTTGATGAAAAGTGGGCCTACAACATCATCAAGGCAGTGGGTAACTATGGCGAGAGCTTTGAGCGCAACATTGGCAAAGACACGCCATTGCGCTTAGAGCGCGGCTTGAACGAGCAATGGGCTAAGGGCGGCCTGATGTACGCTTGGCCAATTCGTTAATCTATTGCTGACGTTACGGTGATCGCCAGGCGCTGACTTGGTGATCACCACTCATTATGCGAAACACTCAATCGACTGCGGCGGTGCAAGCGCCTAGAAAGCGGCTGTTCTGGAATAATCCAGGGGTGCGCGCAATTGTTTACCAGGTATTAGCGGTTGCGCTCGTTGGTGGCGTTGGCTGGTACATGGTGCACAATACGCTGCACAATCTCTCTGTGCGAAACATCACAACGGGTTTTGGTTTTTTGACCCGTGAGGCGGGCTTCGCAATTGGCGAGGGCGTGATTAGCTTTACGCCAGCTGACACGTATCAGCGGGCCATCACGGTGGGCGTGCTCAATACCTTGCGCGTGGCACTGTTGGGTATTTTGTTTGCCACAATTCTTGGCACGATTATCGGTATCGCCAGGCTCTCAAAAAACTGGTTGGTTCGAACGGTTTCTAGCGTGTATGTTGAGGTCATGCGCAACATTCCGTTGTTGTTGCAGCTCTTCTTTTGGTACGTCATTATTATTGAAACGATGCCGGGGCCGCGTCGGGCTTATCACCCGCTCCCAGGTGTGTTCGTATCAAACCGTGGCATACAGATGCCCACCGTTCACGGCGAAGGCCTAATGTGGCTGTTCGCCGGTTTGGCGCTGGCGGTTGTGTTTTGTCTGGTTTTGCGTAGTTGGGCCAGACGACGTCAAGAGCAAACCGGTCAAGTCTTTGCGTTAGGTCGCTCAGCGATTGTGTTGTTGCTTGTGACGCCGACGTTGGCCTGGTGGTTAAGTGGCGCACAGTTATCGCTTGATGTTCCTGAGCTCAAAGGTTTTAACTTTGCGGGTGGTATGACCCTGACGCCTGAGTTCGCTGCGCTGTTGTTTGGCCTGGTGATTTATACCTCCGCGTTTATTGCCGAGGTGGTGCGTTCGGGGATTCAATCGGTTAATCGAGGTCAATGGGAAGCGGCTAGTGCCTTGGGCATAAAAAATAGCCTGGTGTTGCGGTTAGTCGTGCTGCCGCAAGCCTTGCGCGTGATCATTCCGCCCATGACCAGCCAATATCTGAATATCACCAAAAATAGCTCGTTGGCTGTCGCGATTGGTTACCCTGATTTGGTTTCGGTGATCAACACCACGCTCAATCAGACCGGTCAAGCAATTGAAGGTATTTTGATGATCATGGCAGCCTACTTAACCGTGAGTCTGTCAATTTCGGTGTTTATGAATTGGTATAACAAACGTATTGCGTTGGTAGAAAGATAAACATGAATGCTGCACCCAACGCGGTGAATCCGTCGTCTGCCCCGAGAGCGTGGTCGAGCGTGGCTGCGCTTCATTGGCTGCGGACGCAATTGTTTTCGTCACCGCTCAACACTCTGCTGACCTTGCTGACACTTTGGTTGTTGTTGGCGACTGTGCCAGCAATGGTGGATTGGTTTTTTCTGAATTCGACTGTGACCGCCACGAATGCGCAAGAGTGCCGTAAGGTCACGGGCGCGTGTTGGGCGGTTATTGTTGAAAAGCATCGCTTGATTCTGTTTGGTGTGTATCCCTACGAAGAACAGTGGCGGCCCTTATTAGCAACCTTGTTATTGTTAGGCGTCATTATCCTAAGCGGTGTGCGCCGGTTTTGGAATCTCTCACTCTTGTTGTTTTGGGTGATCGCGTTGTCGGCTGCCGCAATTTTGATGTGGGGCGGTATCTTTGGGCTGACCTATGTCGAGAATAGTCGTTGGGGTGGGTTGCCGCTGACGTTGATGCTCTCAACCTTTGGTATCGCCTTTGCGTTTCCGCTAGGGATTGTGCTGGCCCTCGGGCGCCGGTCAAACATGCCGGCCATTAAAACCATTTGCATCGTTTATATCGAGTTAATTCGCGGCGTACCGCTGATCAGTTTGCTCTTTATGTCAGCGGTGATGTTGCCGTTGTTCTTGCCTGAAGGGTTGACGATCGATAAGTTATTGCGCGCGCAGGTTGCCATTATTTTGTTTGCAGCTGCCTATATGGCTGAAACTATCCGGGGCGGTTTACAGGCGATCCCGAAGGGTCAGTTTGAGGGCGCCGATTCGCTTGGCTTGACCTATTGGCAGCAAACGCGCCTGATCGTCTTGCCGCAGGCACTCAAGATCGTGATCCCGCCCCTTGTCGGTTTGTTTATTGCGTTATTTAAAGATACCTCGCTCGTGGTGATCATAGGAATCTTTGATCTGACTCAGGCGGCCAAGGCGGCGCTCGTGGATCAGACCTGGCGCGGCTTCAGTATCGAGATCTATGTTTTTATTTCGGCAATTTATTTTGTGTTTTGCTATTCGATGTCTAAATATAGTCAGTCCCTTGAAAAGCGACTGGCGACAGAGCATCAGCGCTAGAAGAGTTGTTTTTAGATATCGGGCGCGCCTTATTCTCGGAGATCGTGTATGGCTGATGCCATCATTCGCATGCAAGACGTCAACAAGTGGTACGGTAAGTTTCACGTGTTGCGCAACATTAATTTAGAAGTTGCGCCGGGCGAGCGCATTGTGATCTGCGGCCCTTCGGGTTCGGGTAAGTCGACATTGATCCGTTGCATTAATCGACTCGAAGAGCATCAACAAGGCCGGATCGTTGTTGAGGGTACTGAAATCACTAACGACATTCGCCACGTTGAGGCGATACGTCGAGACGTTGGGATGGTGTTTCAGCATTTCAATTTGTTTCCACATTTGACCGTGCTGCAAAATCTGACACTCGGGCCAATCTGGGTATTAAAAACCCCCAAGGCCGAAGCCGAAGCGCGTGCGATGAAGTACCTTGAGCGCGTTCGTATTGCTGAGCAGGCGAATAAGTTTCCGGGCCAGTTATCTGGTGGGCAGCAGCAACGCGTGGCGATCGCCCGTTCGCTCTGTATGGACCCCAAAGTGATGCTGTTTGACGAGCCAACCTCGGCGCTCGATCCTGAAATGGTGAAAGAGGTGCTCGATGTGATGGTGAACCTGGCTGAGGATACCGGTATGACCATGCTTGTGGTCACACATGAGATGGGCTTTGCTCGCAAGGTTGCTGATCGGGTGATTTTTATGGATCAGGGCGAAATCATTGAGCAAAATACGCCTGATGCCTTCTTTGATCATCCTCAAAACGATCGAACCAAACTATTTTTAAGTCAAATTTTGCACTGAACGATTCGCGGTTCAACCCATAGGGTTGAGGTGGCGATGTTCAAGTCAATGATGCGAGCGCAAGCGAGATAACAATGATTCACTTTAGCGCGGTTGTGCCAGCAAGTCCTCTAGGCCTAAGCGCTACGCTACGCGAGGCGCGATCGTTCATTGTCACATTGCTGGTGTGTTTGTTGGGCTTGTTCTGTGCTGAGCCCTATGCTCAAAGTGCAGCGCCAGTGACAGACTCGGCGGTGGCAAGTTTTCCAAGCAAGCCGTTGCGCTTTGTCGTCCCTTATCCGCCTGGCGGGCCGCTTGATGTGATGGCTAGAGTCTTGGCAGAAAAAGTGAAGGCCAGCTTGGGGCAACCCATTGTGGTTGAAAACAAACCTGGTGCGGGTGGCAACATCGGAGCTGATGTCATCGCGAAAGCGCAGCCGGATGGTTATGCCTTGGTGATGGGGGCAGTCGCCACGCACGCCATTAACCCTTGGCTATTTGCTTCGATTCCGTATGACTCGGTGAAAGACTTTGCTCCGGTCGCGCTAGTCGCTTCTGTGCCAAATGTCTTGTTGGTCAATATTGACTTCGCGCAAAAAAATAATATTCAAACCGTGCAAGATCTTGTCGCATATGCACGTAACCATCCAGGGCAATTGAATTATGGGTCTGGCGGCTCAGGCAGCGCTGGCCATTTGGCGGGTGCTTTATTGAGCGCACGTGCGAAGATTGAAATGGTGCATATTCCGTATCAAGGTGCAGCGCCCGCCCAATTAGCGTTACTGTCGGGTCAGTCTGCGCTGATGTTTGATAACTTGGCTGCCGCAGCTAATTTGATTCGCGAGAAAAAAGTGAAAGCCTTGGCGGTCACAACGAAAGTGCGCTCCGGTGTATTGCCTGAGTTGCCCACGATGCAAGACGCTGGGGTTGAACCCTTTGATA
Organism: uncultured Alcaligenaceae bacterium; assembly: GCA_937897265.1. Lineage (GTDB taxonomy): Bacteria > Pseudomonadota > Gammaproteobacteria > Burkholderiales > Burkholderiaceae_B > Zwartia. Next base: position 139 of record CALCPT010000680.1, on the reverse strand, counting down.
TCGGTACATGGTTTGGCGTTTTTACGACTGCGGGCACACCCCCGGCGGTTATCGAGAAACTCCATACTGCTTATATGGCAGCACTTGCCGAGACTGAGGTGAAAGAGCGCTTAAAAACAATGGGTTCTGAAGCCGCCGC
>CALCPT010000679.1 GCA_937897265.1 uncultured Alcaligenaceae bacterium | reverse complement strand
GCTGGGCATCGTCACCTCCATCAACGGCGGTGTGCGCTATGCCTGCGAAACGATTGGCATGGCTAGCCATGCGGGCACCACGCCGATGCGCTTGCGACATGATGCTGGCTACTGTGCCGCCGCGATTAGCGTCTTTATGCGTGAGCTCACCATCGAGATGGGAGGTGCGCAAGTTGCAACGATGGGGGTCACTAAGTTGCACCCCAATTTAATCAATGTCATTGCCGCACGAGCGGTAGTGACAGTTGATTTGCGCAACACAGACGAAGCGATGCTCAAGATTGCAGAGCAAAAGCTAGCTGACTTTTTAGTCAAACTCGCGGCAAAAGAAGGTGTGACGATCACCAGTCATCGCCTCGCACGCTTTGAGCCCGTAAAGTTTGACGACAGCATTGCTGATTTGATCGCACAACACGCACAAGCGCTCGGGTACTCGTGTCGTTCGATGACCTCTGGCGCGGGTCACGATGCCCAAATGATGGCGCGTCTATGCCCGAGTGCCATGATTTTTGTACCTTCGGTTAAAGGGATCAGTCACAACCCGGCCGAACACACCGAAGTGAAGGACCTTGTCGCTGGTGGCAATGTTTTATTGCAAACAATACTTGAGTTAACAAAATGAGTCAGCGCAATTCGAAATTGAACAATCGTCGCCCATTGTCTTCATTCTGTATTTATCGATATTTAGGATAATTGTTATGACACGCATTGTCACAGTCGGTGCAGCGCAGCTCGGCCCTATTGCTTTAAACGATACGCGCGCGCAAGTCGTCAATCGCATGATTGATTTAATGCAGCAAGCAAAAAGCAACGGCTGCGATGTGGTGGTGTTTCCGGAATTGGCGCTCACAACGTTTTTTCCACGTTGGTATTTTGAAAAACAAGACGAGCTAGATGCTTTTTTTGAACGTGCCATGCCTGGGCCAGACACCCAACGCTTGTTTGATACTGCCAAGGCATTGCAGATCGGCTTTTATTTAGGCTATGCCGAACTGGTAAACGAAGGCGGCCAGCTAAGGCGTTTCAACACGGCGATCACAGTCGATAAAGCCGGAACAATTATTTCAAAATATCGAAAGATCCACTTGCCCGGTCACAAAGAACACGAACCCTGGCGTCGCTTTCAACACCTCGAAAAACGCTACTTCGAGACCGGCAACCTTGGCTTCACGGCGTTTCAGGCGGATTGGGGCAAAGATAAACAGGGCGTATTCGGGATGGCCGTCTGCAATGATCGCCGCTGGCCTGAAACCTATCGCATCTTAGGCTTGCAAGCAGTCGAAATGATTTTCATTGGCTACAACACACCCGTGCATAATCCACCGGCACCCGAGCACGATGCGCTTTCGAACTTTCATAACGAACTCGTGATGCAAGCTGGCGCGTATCAAAATGGCACGTGGGTTGTTGGAGTGGCCAAAGCCGGAACCGAAGAAGGCGTCGAGCAGATTGGTAATTCAATCATTGTTGCCCCTTCTGGCGAGATCGTTGGTGCTTGCACAACCTTAGGTGACGAACTGGCGATTGCACGTTGTGATCTTGACTTATGCAACTCATACAAAAACACGACCTTCAACTTCGCACGCCATCGCGAACCCGAGCAATATCGCATGATCGTTGAACGCAAGGGGGCCGTGCCGCCGCAGGCATCACCAAGCAGCGGCCAGTAAGCGTAGATAATCGTTTTCGGTAAGCGCACGAGGATTCGTCTTGTGTGCATTGTCCGCAAGCGAGGCCTGGGTCAGCGCTTGAAAACTCTCTTTCTGAACACCCAGTTCTTTTAAGCCAGAGGGCAGACCTAGACGTTGATTAAGTTGCAAAAACAATTCAACTAAATCAGTGTCAGGTGCTACACCCATCGCACGACACAAGAGCGGCAATTTATCTTGCAGCACCGACGCGTTGATTGCTAAAACGTGCGGCAGCATGATCGCGTTCAAGGTGCCGTGATGATGACCAAGAGCGCCAAGCGAATGCGATACCGAGTGCACTGCACCCAGCCCTTTTTGAAAACATACCGCGCCTTCCAGCGCCCCCATCATCATATGCCAGCGTGCCTCAGCATCGCTTCCATCCGCCACGGCTCGTTCAATATGTTGATACAGCCGAGTCAGACCATCGAGAGCAATCGCATCGATTGGCGGATTCACCAAGGGCGAGCAAAAGGTTTCAACACAATGAGAGAGTGCATCCATACCAGTCGCCGCGGTCATATACTTTGGCAATGACAAGGTCAGTTCAGGATCGCAGATTGCCACACTCACAATCGTGGGGCACCCGACGCCGGCTTTAATCCCATTATTAAAAATGATGACGGCCGACCGGCCGACTTCGCTGCCGCTACCCGACGTGGTCGGCATCAAAATTAAGGGCGGCGGATTAACAATCGGACGCGGGGACGCGTTGCGATTGCAGTACTCCCATAACGGTGCCGGGTCACCGCACAAGACCGCAATCGCCTTGGCGAGATCAAGGGTTGCACCGCCCCCAATGCCAATAATGCCGTCGCACTGATTGGTTTGGTAGCTTGTGAGACCTGCCACCGCGGCATCCTCGGTAGGGTTGGGTGGGGTCTGATCAAAGATCACGGCCCCCTGCAGTTCGGCAAGCGTCTCGGTTGCCAGAGCGAAGACCCCTGCCGCCCTCACCCCTTTATCCGTGACGAACAACGGCTTTTTCATGCCTAACTTCGCACTTTCAAGCACTAACTGCTTGCGCTCACCATGACCAAAGTGTACTTTCGTATTGAATGACAGAAGCGCCACGTGCTGCCCCTAAAGTTTATATGAACGGCTTGGTAAGAAAGGCCGCCTGGACTGAACGTCATTGTCTTGCCGAGGGGCAAGTCGATTAAAAAAACGAGCATAACGCCATACGCAGTATTTTTTTCATCCCGGAGACAAAAAATGAAATACCTGAAAACAATTTTAGCCGCGACAGTACTGACCGCGACCTGTCTGCAAGCGCAAGCCCAAGAAGACCAACAGCGCTTTAAGCGCATCCCAGTCACCGAAATGAGCCCCGCTCAAAAGCAATACTTTGATGCGCTGATGGCTGGCCCAGTTTCAGGTACCGGCAGCGCCGCCGTGGTGCAAGGCGCAACCAGCCTTGGCGCTCCGTTCAATGTCTATATGCGCAGCCCTGTTTTGGCACAGTCGTTTCGCACGACAGGCGAATACTTGCGCTTTAACAGTTCGATCCCCTTCCGACTTAACGAGTTTGCCATCTTGATCACAGCCCGGCAATGGACCGCGCAATACGAATGGTTTGCGCATCATCGCCTGGCACTGAAGGCCGGCTTAGATCCAGCAATCGCGGCCGACTTAGCCGTCGGAAAGCGCCCTGCCAACATGAAGCCGGATGAAGAGGCCGTCTATAACTTCTGCACAGAACTGTATGAAACAAAAGCCGTCAGCGATGCTAGCTACAAGGCCATCGTCGACTTGTATGGTGAGCAGGGTGTTGTCGACCTTATCGCCGTCAGTGGCTATTACGTCATGGTCGCGATGATTTTGAACGTCAATCGTACGCCATTGCCACCGGGCAACCCTCTGCCGCTGCAGCCTCTTGCTCAAGCCAAGTAATCTTCAGAATCACAGGCCATGATCGTTAAGAGTGGCTCTGCACTACGCGCGAAAAAATAAACCTTTCTCTGTTTTCAGAGAAAGGTTTAGAAGCGAAGCGTTTATGAACGAATGACCTAAGAGCGACCCGCTTATGAGAGAAGATTTTAGAAGCAAGAGGCCTTAGTTAATTGACTGAAACGTTGCTTCGTCCGCCCAACGCAAACGGCCGTCAACGCTCGGTGTTAATCTGATTTGGCACCCGACGCGCGCGCGACAACACCCCAACGATCAGTCTCTTTTTGTAGAAATTCGCCAAACGCTTTAGGTGACGATTGCACAAACGGCTCGACACCGACTTTACGCATGGCTTCAATCAGATCAGGTGAATTGGCTGCCCGGATGAGCGCCGCATACAGCTTATCAACGATTGGTTGAGGTGTTTTAGCAGGTGCCATCACGCCAAACCAGTTGAAAGCCAAAATCTCAGGATAGCCCTGCTCAACCGATGTCAACGTATCCGGTAGCAACACAGCGCGCTGAGTGTTGGTAATCGCGACCGCACGCAGTCGTCCGTCTTGCACCAACGGATACAGCGGAGGAAGGTCAACGATGATACCGTCAACATGCGCGCCTAATAAGTCAGCAATCGCGGGCCCTGCGCCTTTGTAGGGGACGTGAACAATATCGCCACTGCCCGCAGCCCCACGTAACAGCTCGATCGCCAAATGTGGCAGCCCGCCGCTACCTGAAGATGAAATCGTGACACGACGTGTTTTTGATAACTCGATCAGCTCTTTTAGCGACTTGGCCGGTACAGAGGGATGAATCGCTAACAACTCTGGTGTTTGCGCAACAGTCGTAATACCCACCAAATCTTTTAAAGTATTAAAAGGAATTTTGGGGAAGGTGTGAGGACTAATCACCAGCGGGCTAGCACTTGCAAAGGTGATGACATAGCCATCCGGCGCTGCCTTCACCACAAAGTCGGTGCCGATCAAGCCATTACTGCCAGATTTATTGACCACGACAACAGATTGACCCAACAGTTCGGTGAGCTTTGGCGCAAACAATCGCGCCACAATGTCATTCGACCCTCCAGGAGGAAAACCCACAATCAAAGAGATCGATTTATTAGGGTAGTCTTGAGCCTGAGCCAGCCCACCGACTGCGCTCAACGCAACAAGCAACACCGAAGCACTTTTAACGAAACGGGTGACACGTTTTAAAAAGATATTCATAGCACACCTCGAAAAACAATTAAGCAACGGATAGGACCAACATCAATACTCAATCGGTTCAAGATCAAGCCGCATGGCGATTCCGGCTAACGCCTCAGACACGGCAGGATAGCGATGAACGACCAACGGATCATGCCCAGGCACAACGTGACGCGGCGACTGCGCCAAGGCGACCAAGCGCTCATAACCTTCGATTGCTTGACCAAGGTGATGAACCAAATGAAAGCAACGCTTTTGCTCAAAATGCTCGTAGTAATGGCTGGCGTCTGACGCCAGTACCACCCAGCCTCGAGCAGTATGAACGCGCACCACCTGCATGCCGGCAGTATGACCGCCAATTTTATGCACGCTGATACCGGGCGCAATCGTCGCATCACCTTGATGAAAAATCACGCGATCCTTATAGACTAGTCGGATCATGCCAGCAACGTGATCCACTTCAAACGCGCGATTAAAACGCTCACAGCACATCAAGCGACCCGTCGCAAACGCCATCTCATCGTCTTGCAGATGAAACTTAGCAATCGGAAACTCATCAAACGTCCCCACGTGATCGTTATGCAAATGCGTGATCACAATTTCGGCAACGTCTTTGGTATCAATTCCTATAAGTTTCAAAGCATCGGCCGGTCGTCGCAACAAGGTACGGTGACGCTTATCCGCCATATCCTGATTGAAACCCGTGTCCACCAAAACCAGGCGCTGCCCATCGCGTATCACCCAAAGGTAATAATCCATCGGCATCGGTACATCGTGAGGGTCCCCTCCCACGAAATGGTCAGGCCTGCGACCCTCACGGGTCGCATACTTCAAGGCGACGACCTCATAACAAGGCAAATCTGAGTGATTCATCATGACTATTCAATCATCAACCAAGCCGTTTAACATCAAATACCAGCCTTGGAAGTGAGCTTCATCAGTTCACCAACATTCTGGCAGTTTTCAATCGATGCGACCGCAGCAGCGATTTCACCAGCGCGCTTAGCACCCAAGACAGGTATCACCAAGCTGTCAAACTTGCCGCGCAATTCGTCATCACTCATCGAGTTTTGAATCGAACCCTTTGGGTAGTCAATCTGCGAAACAAATTTTGAACCATCATCCATCACCATCGTCATCAGGCAAGACACACCGCGTGGCAGCGAGTCGTCGACTGTAATGTTGACAAGGTCAGTCAAACGAATCAATTCAGCTTCGCCCAAGCGTGCGTCGTTGTATTGAGCAAATAATGCCTGACCATCCAGCAAGGCAACCGCCACTGAATAAGGCAAACTGACTTGCGCTTCGTGGTAAGTCTGAGGACGTTTGTTTTGATGATAAAGCGCCCAATCTGAATGTCGTGCCATTTCGATTGCCTTGATTCGCTTCAAATCGGGTGCGTGCTTACGGCGAATTTCAAGTGCGCAATCAATCGCGTTATGAATCGGACGTGCACACGAGTAAGGTTTGAATTCAATATCCAGTTGATAAGGCTGTGCAAAATCTTTCACCAACTGTGACGGATCACTTTTGTCTGTGAAGGCTGCCAGAAAGCCTCGCTCACCTTCAAAAATCGTTGCGGCACCAGTAAAGCCAAGACCGGCCATCGTCGCTGCAGTCACGCCATTGCGCGCAGCGGGGCCCGGGTTAAAGCGCTTTTGCATCGAGGGGCCATACATCTCCATCAAACCAGACGCTGAAGCACCCGCCATCCCGAGGGCCGACACAATCTGCTCTTCAGATAAGCCTTGCAACTTTGCTGCAGCAATCGTTGCACCAAAGACGCCAGTTGTTGGAGTGGTGTGAAAGCCGCGGTTGCGCAGAGACGAGTTGGCCGCTTTACTCAGACGCTCCATCATTTCGCAACCAGCCGCCAATGCCGTTAATAGATCTTTACCGCTTGCACCGACTTGCTCGGCGGTCGCCAGTGCTGAAGAATAGACGGGTGGGCTGAAATGAAACAGCGCCAGCACATCGATATCGTCGAGCTCAATACTATGCGAAGAAATAGCGTTGGCAAAGGCCGCTTGCATAGCTGGGACACGAGCATCACCACCAATCAGTGTTGACTCGGCATGCCCACCGGTGACAGCAGCAAATTTACGGGCAACTTGACCACTTTCACTTTGGCTGCCAGAGATGGCCACGCCCAAATAATCGAGCAATAAGCGCTTGACTGATTTTTTTGTCGCCTCAGTCAAATGCGCGTAGTCAAATTTTTTGAAATGTGCAGCCAATTGATCGGCCAGAGTGTTCGAAGATGCTGAAGTGTGTTTCATTTTATTTCAGGACATGCCTGCTCAAAGATTAAAAGTTATAAGCTAAAAAATAAATAATAAAAAATAAAAGAAAAATCGGATTGCAAAACTAAACAACAATAGGTCACGGTCAAAATACTGGCTGATCGCCTCGCGACAAATCAAACATCGCCTTGAAAGCGCTAAGCGTTACGGCTTGCGGCCAACAGATTAAAGAGCTCAGACGTATCATCCAGGCGCTCTAATTGAGCGATCAGCGTAATCATGCGGTCAATATTCTTGGCACTTAAACACGATTCAACAACGTTGCGAAACTTGTAAACCACATCTTCGTGCGACAAGGGGTTTTCAGGGCTGCCGCGTCGGTTCAAAATCTCGTGCTGAAACGTGCGACCATCACGCGTTGTGACTTTCACGCGGGCAGCGTGCCGATAGGCAGGGCCCATGGCTTCGATCTCTCGATCGATACTTGCCTCAATACGTGTGATGAAATCCATAATTTTAGGATCGGCCAAGCGATTTTCAGCATATTGCGCAACGAAGGCTTTGCCATCAAAGCCAATCACAGCAATGCCATAAAACAAGTTCATTTGTGCAGCCGTCACCCCTTGCGCCTTGTATTCCCAGGCACAGTGGGTATAGGTCATTGGGCTCATCCCGATTTCAACTTTACTCAGATCATCGGGTGTTAAACCATGCGTGTTGAGCAAATAGGCGAAAGCATCTAAGGCCGAATGGATGCTGGTCACGCAAGCATGCGGCTTGTAACCCACTTTCCCAGTCTCCCAGACTACACCGAGGTCTTCAGTCAGGCGACTGGCATTAGGTTTATTGGAATATGAACTGAGGTAACCGCCATAGCCGGCCTCTAGGACGTCACTAATTCCGGTGAAATCGCGTTGTGCCAAGTAAGCAGAATAGACACCGCTTTGCGCCGCACGACCAGAATGAAAACGCTTGACCATGGCGCCCTCTTGGGCTGCCATCAAACCACCGGCTTGCGATCCGACAATACCAAGCGCGTGTTGCATCCTAGGGGCATTGAGCTTCAGCATCTTGGCTGCAGAGGCTGCCGCAACAAATGCTCCCGAGGTTCCTTGCGGATGAAAGCCGCGAAAAAACAATCCCATGGTCGCTGCATTACCAACGCGCGTCCCGATCTCATAGCCTGTGGTCATTGCGGTCAACAGTGTTTTGCCACTGGCACCACCAGCTTGTTCAGCCAACGCCACCACAACGGGAGTTGCAATCGAACCTGCGTGAACGATCGATTCTTTATGAATATCGTCGAGCTCAAACGCGTGACCTGCCGTCGCATTGACCAACACCGCACCAGCAACCGAGGTTTTTTTACCTGTACCAAAAATCGAAGCGATCGGGCGAGCGCCCTCGTCTTCGATCATCGCTTGTACACGTTGCGTCCAGGGCAAGGTTGCCCCAAACAAGCAACAGCCAACGCTATCCAGAAAACTTGTCTTCATACGCTCGATCACTTCTGCAGGGATCACCGCGTAGTCAATACCGGCAGCAAACTCTGCGAGTTTTTGCGTTGCACCGGGTAATAAAGATTGAGGGTGGCTATCCATAGTCTCGTTTTGAATCGTTAAAAAAATATAAGTGAAAAAATTTTGCTTCTTTAAAAATTAGAGATCGCTTTAGATCGTCTTAGACGATGTATAAACTCGATCGGTGCATCTTCGCGCTACTCGGTCTTCAGCCCAGCCTGCTTCACAATTGCACTCCATTTGGTGACTTCACCTGCAACCAACGCTCCCCAAGCCTCGGGGGTATTAGGCCCGCTCACCGGATCAAAGCCAACCTCGATCATCTGTTTCATAAAAATAGGATCTTTGACAATTGCGTCGATCTCTCGATTCAAGCGTCCAATAATGGCTTTGGGTGTTGCGGCGGGTGCATACACTCCACTCCATTGCAA
>CALCPT010000678.1 GCA_937897265.1 uncultured Alcaligenaceae bacterium | reverse complement strand
GGTGCCATGGTCACCAATGTCTTTTTGTACAAGCGTCTCGGTTTCGAGCCGTTCAAGGATTTTGCGCCGGTCTCCATAGTGGCTACTGCTGCGCCGATGATGGTGATCAATCCTTCAGTGGCGGCACGCACGGTGCAGGAGTTCATCGCGCTGGCGAAGGCAAAACCCGGCGAACTCAATTTCGGCTCGGGTGGTGTCGGCACCACGTCGCACATCGTCGGTGAAGTGTTCAAGGCCGCAACCGGCGTCAACATCGTCCATGTGCCGTACAAGGGCCAGGCGCCCGCACTGACCGACCTGCTCGGCGGTCAAGTGACGATGATGTTCTCAACGGTTGGCACTTCGCTGCCTCACGTGCGTGCTGGCAAGCTTCGTGTCATTGCGGTGGGTAGTGACAAACGTACGGCGGTGTATCCTGACGCCCCCACAATTGCTGAAGCGGGCGTGCCAGGTTACGCAAGTTATGAATGGAATGGTGTTTATGCTCCCGCGGCGACTCCTCCTGAAATCATCGCACGCTTGAATCAAGCCTTTGTCAGCGCTTTAAAACAACCTGCAGTGATTGCGCGTATCGGTGAATTTAATGGCGAGATTATTGCGTCGACGCCGCAAGAGCTCGATACCTTTAGACGGGCCGAAATCGAAAAATGGCAACGCGTGGCCAAGGAGTTTAATCTTCAGTTGTCGCAATAACGAACTTGGTCTCTTCACCTGCCGCGAGCTCTTTCGCTCCCTCCTGTAGCGAGCCCTTCCATTCACTTCGGGTAGGCTCCAGTGCGCCCGGGCGGCAAGAGTCACAATTGCACTCGGGCTGCAAGGGTGAGAAGCGTATCGTCACACTCGTTTCTTGAGATGACGGTCGCGCGACCTAGCTGTTTGCTCTTGGAAATTGCATGACTAAAATCTCGGCGCCCGAGAGGTCTGTGGTCAAGGTGGCGGCTGGGTCGGTAGGTGCGATAAAAATTGCCGTACCGGCTTCATGCGTTTGGCCGTCAAGCTTAGCAGCGCCCGCAGCAATATAAATAAATTGCCCACGTCCAGAGGTTGGCTCAGGCCCGACAATGCTTTGGTGCGCGGGTGCCTGGTATATCGTTGCAAACAAACCATCGGTTTGCATTGCAATAGCTTGATGCTCAAGTGTACTTGGCAAGGCAGTACGCTGAGTGTCGTTTAGGCAACCTACTGGAGTGCCCATCACATGGCGACGTGGCAGATCTTTCATATCCCCGCGCTGTTCTGGCAGATATCCGGCGCCCGAGTCTTTGCCTAATCTAAACACCATGTAATGTAAGCCTTGCTCACCCGCAGTGATGGGGCCATAGCCTGTGTGCTTAGCAGCGAAATGCACGGTGTAGGGAGCGACGTGATGTTTGCCTAGCAGGCCTTCACCTGCCACCATGATTTGAAACTGGTCAACGATGTGAAAATGTGATTGCAGCACGCCGTGCGGCTGCTGCTCGATCAGTTTGCAGTTTGGCGCGTCGGATTCAGCATCACCTGTTTCAGGGATCAAATCGCTCCTGAAAATATGCCCACCGCTCACGCCAGGTGCCGAACGGATTGGCCGCTCGCGGCGGTTGTTGAATGCGTCAGTGACAGAGCCGATCATGGTCATAGTACGAGTCTCCGTGTGGGCCTGAGTGTGCAAGCGGTTAAGGCCTTTATGATGCTTTATTATGGCACGATGAGCGCCATAACAACTAGGGGCGAGTGATGACAAAACTGTTAGAAGACAGAGTGATTTGGGTAGTTGGTGCTTCCGGGGCGATTGGCGCTGCGATCGCCCGCCGTGTGGCGGGTGAGGGTGCCGTCGTGGTGGTTTCGGCTCGTTCCGTTGACAAGCTAGAGGCTTTAAAAACAGAAATTGTTGCGGCGAGTGGGCGAGCACAAGCCCTGCCGCTCGACATCAAGAGTCGTAAAAATGTTGACGAGGCTGCACAAACGATTTTGGCCCAACATGGCCAGATTGATGGTCTGGTGAACTCAACTTCAATTTCGGATTTTGGTCCGCTGATGAATCTTGATGATGATGTTTGGATGGACGTCTTGAATTCAAAATTGCTGGGCTACGTGCGCACGATGCGAGCCGTTTTGCCCGCGATGTCAGAACGCAAGCGGGGCGTGATTGTGAACATGTCGGGTCGCGGTGGCAAGCAACCTACGGCGACGCACCTACCCGGCGGCTGTGCGAATGCTGCGGTGAATTTGCTGGACAAGGGTGTCGCCGATGCCTTCTTGCCCTTCGGCATTCGTGTCAATACCGTGGCCCCCGGCCCCATCGCTTCGGATCGTTTGGATCAGATGATGAAATCAACTGGCTCTATGTCGGATCGAAGCGCGCAGACGTTTAATCGACCTGGGACCCCTGAAGATGTTGCTGAGGCAACGCTTTGGCTGCTGTCGGATCAGTCTCGGCACGTGACGGGCGCGATCATCCCTGTTGACGGCGGTGCGACTTACACGGTTTGATCGGTCGTACGACGAACTTAGCCTATACGAGTGGAGAGGTGGTGGCGGTTACTCGGGCTTTAATCCCACATCGTCAAACGCTTGTTTCCAGTCTTTGAGCTGCGTCACCATGTAGGTACCAAGTTCTGCAGGCGTTGTGCCTGCAAGATCAAACCCCTGGCGTTCGATGCGGGCGCGTACGTCGGGGTCTGCGATGGCAGCGCGGACTGCGTCGCTCATCCGGGTAGCGATCTGTGGCGGTAGTTTGGCGGGGCCAAAGAGCGCAGCCCAACTTTCAGCGCCCAAAGCTGGCAGCCCCGCCTCAGCAAAGGTAGGCACCTCTGGCAAAAGCGAAAGTCGTTTATTCAGCATCACAGCGATTGGTGTGAGCTTGCCGTCGTTAATGTGCTGCAGGGTACTGATCGTCGAGACCAGGTTGAACTGCACGTGTCCACCTAACAAATCATTGACGTTTGGGGCTTCTCCCTTGTAAGGGATTAAGTTCATTTGCAGACCGTTTTGTTTAGACATACGGCTAAACATTAATTGCGTCACACCGCTGTGGCTGCCGAAGTTGAGCTTGCCAGGGTTGGCTTTGCCATAGGCGACTAACTCTGTGTATGTTTTATATGGCAGTTTCGAGTTTGCGACCATGACGTAAATGTAATGACCAACTAGCGTCACCGGAGTGAAACTTGTGAGCGGGTCGTAAGGCGGGTTCTTTTTCAGTAACGGCACCTGCATCATGGGCGTATTTGACGCCATGAAAAACGTGTGACCATCAGGTTCGGAGCGCATCACAAATTCAGCTGCAATCTGTCCATCGGCGCCAGGCTTATTTTCGACGATAACCGTTTGTCCAAGCGAAGTTGTGAGGTGCTGTGCCAAAATTCTTGCCACGACGTCAGTCGCACCGCCCGGCGAAAACTGCAGCACGATACGAATATTTTTTGAAGGCCAAGTTTGAGCGCTGACGCACGCACAGGTGATGCTAAGTGCGATTGTGGCAAAAAGGCGGGACATTAACAGTCGTTTCATAAAAAAACCTTTCGCGATCAAGTTTGAATATCGAAAATATCGTTGTGCGGCATTTTGCGCGTTGCGGCAGTGCTGATGTTGGCTCTTCTTATTCTGGTTTCATTCCAGAGTCAGCAAAGGCTTTCGCCCAACCCTTTAACTGAACCTGCATAAAGTCGGCCAGTTCTGCTGGGGTCGAGCCGCCTAAATCAAAGCCTAGGCGTGCAATTTTTTCACGCGCTTCAGGGTTTGCGATTGCTGCATTGAGAGCTTCGCTCATGCGCGTTGTGATTGCAGGTGGCATATTTGCTGGACCGAATAAGGCAGCCCATGTGTCTGCGCCGAGCGGGGGTAAACCCGCCTCAGCGGCTGTCGGGATCTCGGGCAAAATGGGCGAGCGCTTGGGCAATAAAATTGCCAACGCTTTGAGTTTGCCTTCTTTGACATGGGATTGAGAGCTGGCTGGTGTTGCAAACGTGAACTGCACATGGCCTCCCAAAATGTCATTGATCGTTGGGCCTTCTCCTTTATAAGGGATCAGGTTGATATCCATCTTTGCGTCGTCTTTGAGCTTGGTGTGCATCAGCTGCGTCACGCCGCTATAACTGCCGTAGTTGAGTTTGCCTGGGTTGTTGCGTCCGTAGGCAATTAGCTCCGCCGCCGTGTTGGCAGGAACTGATGGGCTTGAGACCAACACGTAGATATAGCGCCCAACGAGTGAGACCGGGGTGAAACTTTTGATTGGATCGTATGGCGGATTCTTTTTGAGTAAAGGCACCTGCATCATTGGCGTATTCGAGGCCAAGAAATAGGTGTGGCCATCGGGTTCAGAACGCAAGACGAATTCGGCTGCAATCGCGCCATCAGCCCCGGGCTTGTTTTCTACCACTACTGGTTGACCAAGCGCCGAGGTCATTGTCTGAGCCAGAATACGTGCCACAACGTCAGTTGAACCACCAGGCGGAAATTGCAATACAAGCCTCACAGGCTTGGTGGGCCAGGTTTGAGCGCTGGCTAGCGTCGTTGCAGTCAAGCTCGCGACGGTACAGGCAAGCAAAGTGAGTTGTCGAAAAAAATTAAAGGGCATAGGGTACCTTCAGTGGGTATTGATTCAAAAAAGCTTTAGAGTATTCAGCCGTGATGTTAATACGCCAGACACGCTCTTGGCGATTTACACTAGAATGAATAGCATGTTTTTTTATAAGGGATAACCCATGCTGCTCTATGATATGACGAGTGCCATGAATCCTCGTCGCGTACGAATTTTCTTGGCCGAGAAAGGGCTCACGATTCCGATGCGGCAAGTCGATGGTTTAAATCGTGAGAATCTGCAGCCAGAGTTTTTATCAAAAAACTCGCTAGGCAAAACGCCGGTGCTTGAACTTGACGATGGAACCTTATTAACGGAATCCATTGCGATATGCCGTTACCTCGAAGCTCTACATCCTGAAAAACCACTTTTTGGTCGCACCGCTCTTGAGCAAGCGCAGATCGAGATGTGGACGCGTCGCATTGAGTTTGAAATTGTGATGCCAATCATCACTAACTTTCGCCATACGGGTCAGTACTGGATCGGTCGCTCACCGCAAGAGCCGGTTTGTGGCGAGTTTTATCATGCGCGCGCGCTCGAAGCCTTTGAATGGCTGGATCGCGAACTGGTTGGTAAAGAATTTATCGCTGCGGATCATTACACCATCGCGGACATCGTCGCGCAGTGCGGTTTTTTGGTGGGTAAGGCGACTGGCACAAGGATCCCACCAGAGCTTAAAGAGCTGACGCGTTGGTATAACGCGATGGTGGCGCGTCCGACGGCGAGAGCTTGAGATGAGCGAATCCACCGCACCCGGGTTGGCTCCAAAAGTTTGTTTAATCGTGGGTGCCGGAGACGGGACGGGTAGTGCGGTAGCGAAGCGATTTGCACAGGCGGGCTACACCGTTTGCGTGACCCGTCGCACCCCAGAGGCGAGTCGAGGGTTGCTGGCAGCGATTCATGCCTTGGGCGGTCGTGCCTTGGCGTTCACGCTCGATGCCCGTCGCGAGGATGAAGTCGTCAGCTTGTTTCAGAAAATTGAACAAGAGGTTGGCGCACTTGAGGTTGTTGTATTCAACGTTGGTGGCAACGTACGCTTCCCTCTTTTAGAGATGACCGCACAAAAGTATTTCAAGACCTGGGAAATGTGCGCCATGGCTGGGTTTTTAGTGGGGCGTGAGGCGGCGCGCGTGATGCTTCCCAGGCAACGTGGCACGATCTTATTTACGGGTGCCACGGCAAGTTTACGTGGCGGTGTTGGATTTAGCGCTTTCGCCGGCGGCAAAGCAGCGCTCAGAGCACTTGCTCAAAGCATGGCGCGCGAGTTTGGTCCTCAAGGTTTGCACGTGGCGCACATTATTGTTGATGGAGTCATCGACTCCGAGCGGGTACGTACAACTCAACCCGAGCGTGTGGCGGCCTTAGGCTATCAAGGGTTAATTGAGCCTGATAGCATCGCCCAAGCGTATGTCTGGTTGCATGAGCAGAGTCCCGATGCGTGGACGTTCGAGCTTGATCTGCGTCCTGCAAAAGAAAGATGGTGATTGATAGGGGCAGTAGGGTTAGAGGTGTTTTTGTGTTGATTTTTTGAGAATGTGACTGACCAACCTTTTAGGGCGTGATCGATGAACTGTCATTGACGAACTTCGCGATCGCCCGGACGTTTAATTTTTCTATTGAGAGTTCTATGACTATCGAAGCGCAAAACAACGCTGCAGTGAAACAGCCATCTCATCCGATCTCACGTTTTCCGGTCCCAGCGTTGGCCGATTTGCCAACAGACATTCGAGAAAAGATTCTTGCGGTACAAGAAAAATCAGGTTTTGTACCGAATGTATTTTTAGTGCTGTCGCGCAGGCCCGATGAGTTTCGCGCTTTTTTTGCTTATCACGACGCTTTAATGGTGAAAGATACTGGTAGCCTGACGAAAGCCGATCGTGAAATGATTGTGACCACCACCAGTGCCAAAAATAACTGCCTGTATTGTGTGGTGGCGCACGGCGCAATTTTGCGTATTTACGCAAAAAATCCGCTGGTGGCCGATCAGGTTGCAGTCAATCACCACAAGGCTGACATCACGCCCAGACAAAAAGCGATGCTCGATTTTGCGGTGAAGGTATGTCTTGACTCACAGTCGGTTGGTGATCAGGATTATGCCGAGTTACGCGAGCACGGTTTTGATGACGAAGATATTTGGGATATCACCGCCATCACCGGTTTTTTTGGAATGTCTAACCGCATGGCCAATGCGACCTCGATGCGCCCGAACGATGAGTTCTTTATGCTCGGGCGTTTGCCAAAAAAGTAGGCTTAATCATCGGCACGCTCATGATTGTAGGAGCGTGCCCAGTGATCTTTAGAAAACGCTGTAGCTCTTTGTTTTCAATGATGAGAGTCTCGGTGTTCACGAGAGGGTGAGCCTGTATCGCGCTGGCGTGCCAAATATGCTTATCAATAATTAGCTCGACCTTTCGTTGGGTATCGCGCATCAAGGCTAGTACGCTAACCGCGCCTGGCTCGACGTCTAAAAAATGTTTTAAGCGCCCGGCAGAGGCGAACCCAAGCTTTTTGGCCTCTAGTTTTTCACTGAGCTTGACCAAATCGACTTCATACTCTGGTTGCGTAACAACCAAAAAATGACGACGTCCTTTTTTGTCTTGCAAAAATAAGTTTTTGTTCTGAGTGCCACCCATATTAGGCACCAAAGCCTTAAATTCGGCACAGGTGTTTGCCGCTTCATGTTTGAAGCGCGATACATGCAGTTGGTGTGTGTCCAAAAATTGATCGACAAACATATTGACATCAACGCTTCGGCAAGATTTGGTTGAGTACTATATGCCTCGAAGTGTAGATCGACCGTTGAGATGCTAGCCTCGCAAGTCCTCATATTTTTGCGAACTTCGAACAAATGCCTCGCAAATGCTGACATCCAATCAGTTCAGCCATCTAGCAAGCGCGACAGTGCCGAGCGTTGGCAGTCTTGCGAACCCCAATCAAAGAGTGGGGTTCGCCGCAGGGCTTACTCGTCAATTGTTGCGCCTGAGTCCTGAATCGCTTTCGCGAATTTCACGACCTCAGCGCGTAGATGCGTATCAAACTCTGCTGCACTCATGAGCTTGGTACTAAAACCCATGTCTTTGAATTTATCTTGCACATCGGGCAGTGCGAGCGCGCGGTTCACATCTGCGTTCAGCTTGTTGACGATGGCTGGTGGGGTTGCCCGTGGCGCGTAAAGGCCAAACCAAGACACCACATCAAAGCCTGGCAGGCCAGACTCTGACACGGTGGGCACGTTTGGCGCTGCTGAGACGCGTTCACCACTTGAGATCGCAAGCACCTTAATGCGTCCGCCCGTTGCATGCTTGAGGGAGGTGGGAATCGGATCGAACAGGATTGGGATCTGGCCGCCTAATAAATCGGTCAATGCCGGCGACCCGCCTTTATAAGGAATATGTCGCATTTGCACGCCGGCCATTGTTTTGAAAATCTCCCCAGCTAAATGCGCACCACCTCCTGGGCCGCTCGAACCATAGTCAAGTCCGTTGGGCTGCGTCTTGATATAGGCAATCAATTCTTTGACTGAATTGGCCGGCACAGTGGCATTCACAATTAGCAAAAAGGGAGCGATTGCGAGATGAGCCACTGGGACAAAATCTTTCAGGGTGTCGTAGGGTAGTTTTTTATATAGACTCAGATTGATCGAGTGCTGGGTGCCTTGCAGTAATAAGGTGTACCCATCGGCCGGCGATTTTGCGACAAGCTCTGAGCCCACCGTGCCACTGGCGCCGGCTTTGTTCTCAATAATGGCTTGCTGACCCCAGGCGTCTGTCAGTTTTTGACCCAAAATGCGTGCGACAACATCGGTGCCGCCACCCGGCTCGGTGATGGCCAACGAGCCGATCAGCTCACCGGCCAACGTGGGCTTGACGAACTTCTCGATCAGCCGCTCATCCCCCGAGGCGATCATGTGCGGCACCGCGATACCGACGGTGAACAGCGAGGCGAATACCCCGCCGGGGGTCCAGCCGAACCCGTTCTGCGTGTAGTTGTAGGTTCTGGTCATCTCAGTATCCCTCTGGTGTTCCCATCGCGGTTGCGGCGGGTAGGTGGTGCCCGGCGGGTGAGGCCGGGCGGGGTGGTGGTGGGTTACTCAGGGCAGATGCCGCTGCCCCACACCTTCAGACTCCGCTTCGTCGTCGGCAGGTACTCCCGCAGCCACTCCCGCACTTCCGATTCGGTCAGGTCGCCGTCGCCGTCCACCTCGTCCACCTCCACGCTGTCCACCGTCTCGTCCAGTGTCGGCATCCATGTGAAGAAGAACCCGCCGTCGTCACCGTGGACGTAGCCGAAGGTGCGGCCTTGTGCGTCGGTCCCCTGGTTCAGGTCGGTGTGATAGGTCGCATTCATCTCATCTCTCCGTGTGGTGTTTCGTTCCCGACACCCATAAGATACCCGCCCACCGGCCGGAGTCAATAACTATTTCGGT
>CALCPT010000677.1 GCA_937897265.1 uncultured Alcaligenaceae bacterium | reverse complement strand
GCGCGCGACGAAACGCGAGCATGCCTTCTCTGGCATTAAAGTCATCGCTACTTAGGTCAGTTTCGACTCTATCAGTCCAGCGATCCCAATTCATCACCATCCAAGGGGTCGCGCTGTGTTGACTGTTGGCACTAATCAAGGCGTTTGCATAGCTGCCCGCCATCGCGTGCGCTGTCTGACCAATGCCGCCAATTTTTGCTGACAACGAAGACATGACAATGCAAAAGTCTAATTGCTTTGTCTTCACATAACGGCTAAGCTGCTCTAAAAATACCCCTTGTGGCTCAAGGTATGCCTGACACTCGGCCACCGTTAACTCACTAATTAAGCCAGTCGGTTTTGAGTCGAGCATATCGTAGCAACAAATCAAACCATCTAGTTCGCTTGGTAGGTGTTCGAAAGCGTGTAACGACTGAGCAAGCGTATCGGTATGCGTCGGATCTAGATACACTGAAAAAATCTGTGAGCCCGTCGCCTCTAATTGCTGAATGAACGCAGTGACCTTAGCGTTGTGTTTGAAGTCAGAGTCTCTGCTGCTCAAAATTAACTTGCCCCGCACCGCATCGGCAAGTGCTTGGGCGAACGCTTGACCAACACCATCTAGTCCACCAAGAACCAAATATGTTTTTTGATCCTCAATTTGCGGTTGTAGTGATAATTGGTCTAAAGGCAGCGCTTGAAGGCTGAGTTCCCAGTACTGATTGGCGCGCAGAGCAGCGATACGTTGCGTACCGTCATGCATGAGCCACTGATAGATCTGTTGCAAGCTCGATCGGTCGAGAGTTTCCACATCCAGTAATGAGCAACGCATAGCGGGTTGCTCGTACTCTAGACTTGCGATCAGTCCAAGAATACTCGCCTTAATGGGTTGTAACTGAGTAGAAGTGAAGGGCTCCGTCACACCTTGACCAACAAAGCGTAAGGTTCTATGTTCTGTCTCTTGGAGAGAGCCAAGCGCTTTGGCAATACTGAGGAAGTTTAGAGTGCTATCAAGGTTCGATTGAACGCTATCATCGAAATACACAACATGGTCAAAGCGTTGAGTTGCTTGTTTCAGTGTCGCAAAAAGAGTGTCTAGTTGAGTCTGCTCTTTAATGTCTAATGCAAATTGAGTGGCTGAGACTTGCGTGAATGTCGACTGTGCGTTGACGAGAATGACTTGATGTCCGTGCCTTTGTAACTTATCTTGTAAAGCCGTTACCGCTGTGCTTGGCGAACAGAATATTAAAAACGTTGCCGCCTTTTCTGTATTTGGATTCAGAAGCGGTAAAGATTTCCACGAGTCGGTATAAAACCATTTGTTCGGATCGACCTGTCGAGTTGCTAATGCTGTATTCGCCTGACGGGTGTCTTTTTTAGTTTTGCCAGCCTCGATCCAATATCTCGTCCGCTCAAACGGGTACGTGGGTAGCGACACTTTAAAACGTCTTTCTTCTTGAAAAAACGCATCCCAATCAATTGGTTGGTATCTGACCCAAGCCTTTGCCAGATTGTCCAACATAAAGTCTGTAGCACTCGTTTTTTCATGCACCGTGGGCAGGCTGTATAAAACCGACGCCGCACTGGTGTCTTGAGCTTGGTTCAGTCGAGCCAACTGACCTAGCGTTTTTCCTGGGCCTACCTCAATCAACAAGGCGTTATCCATTTCATTGAGAATGGTTTGGATGCCTTGACTAAAACGAACGGATTGCCTGAGATGTCGACACCAATACTGAGGATCAGTCGCGTCTTGTTCTGTAATCCAAGTGCCGCTTGAATTTGAAACATACGTGATGCTTGGCGCTTTGAACTTTACACTCGCCAGAACTTTCTCAAACGATTTGAGCATTGGCTCCATCATTGAGGAGTGAAATGCGTGCGACGTTCTTAATATTTGACTGTCTACCCCATGCTGCTTTGTTAGTATCGCTTGGTAGCTCTCGATCAGGTCTTTAGATCCAGAGACAACGCATAAAGCTGGACCATTTTCTGCCGCAATCTCGAGCGCTAAATTCTGCGATTGAAGATCTTGTCGAATTCGCTTAGCCGATAACGGTACGGATAGCATCGAGCCTGGCGCCATGCTTTGCATGAGCTCACTGCGGCTTACGACTAATTTCAAAGCATCCTCTAAAGACAGTACGTTCGCGATGCACGCTGCGACATACTCGCCTAGGCTATGTCCAATCATTGCCTTAGGCTGCACTCCCCAATGCATCCACAGCTTGGCTAAGGCATATTCGATGGTGAAAAGGCAAGGCTGAGTGAGGTAAGTTTCTTGTAAATCTAAGTTAGCTTGCGCGATTTGCCCGTCTTGAGGAAACAAAATAGTTCGAATATCTTTGTTTAAGAGCGGCTGCAACACCATTGCGCAGGCATCAATCGTATCTTTGAAAGTTCGTTCATCTTGATACAGTTCTTTTGCCATCCCGGCATACTGACTGCCTTGCCCCGGAAACATGAATATCGCATTGGCAAAATTCTTGTCTTCTGAAAGGTTGTACTTTTCTGCTTCTAAGATTTGAGCGGCTTCTTGCGTCGACTGACAGGTAAAAGCGAGGCGCTGGGAAAACGGCTTCCGTCCACGCGCGAGTGTGCTGGCCACATCCGCGATGTTGATGTCGGGATAACGAGCCAAGTGGTTCGCAAGATTTTTCGCGTACTCTGCCAAGGCCTGTTTGGTCTTGGCAGACAAAGTAATGAGTTGTCGGCCTCGGCTCGGTGAAGACGACTCTGGAAGGGGCGCCTCTTCTAGAATGGCATGAGCGTTCGTGCCGCCGACACCAAAAGAACTGATCCCAGCGCGACGCGGCTCAGCCGACCGTGCCCAAGCTTGAGGCTTGTGTACGACATAAAAGGGAGTTTTTTCGATTTGAAGTTTTGGATTAGGTGCCTTCCAGTTTAGGCTAGGTGGCAAGAGCTCGTGCTCTAGCGCCAGCGTCGTCTTGATTAGGCCCGCTAATCCAGCGGCTTTATCGACGTGGCCAATATTGGACTTGACTGAACCCACACCACAAAAGCCTGTTCGATTGGTGCTGGATCGATACGCCTGAGTTAATGCAGCGAGTTCGATCGGATCACCTAGAGGTGTAGACGTACCGTGAGCCTCGACGTAGCTGATCGAGTCGACCTCAACTTCTGCAACCGCTAGCGCTTCCAGAATTGCCTCAGCTTGACCGTTCACGCTCGGTGCTGCATAGCCAACTTTATCCGAGCCGTCATTATTAATCGCGCTACCTCGAATTAGAGCGTGAATCTTATCCCCGTCATTGAGGGCATCCTCTAGTCGCTTGACAATGATGACAGCGGCACCATTGCCATCAATTAGGCCGCTTTGTGTCGAGTCAAAAGGACGGCAGTGCCTGTCCGGTGAGTAGGCAGAGCCCGCTTCATGCAGATGGCCGACTTTTTGTGGGAGGTGTATCGTGATCCCTCCGACCAAGGCCATATCTGATTGATACGTCAGAAGATGTTGGCAAGCTAGGTGTGTGCTAACTAAAGATGATGAGCAGGCTGTACCAATATCAATGGCCGGCCCTTTAATATTCATGCTGTACGCAATGCGCGTAGGCACAAAGTCTTTGTCGTTATAAATTGAGAGTTCAAACCCACCAACTTGCTCAAGCAAATCAGGATTGGACATCAAGTTGACCGGCAGGTATGTGTTCATGCCTGCACTGGTAAAGACCGCTATGCGTCCAGGATATTGCTCAGGGACGTAGCCTGCGTCTTCCATCGCTGCCCATGAGCACTCCATCAGAACACGATGCTGAGGATCCATCAGTTCGGCCTCGCGCGGAGCGATACCAAAAAAATTTGCATCGAATAACTCGACTCCGTCGAGAATACCTTTGGCCCCAACGTAGTTTGGTAAATCAATCATCTCAGCGCTGACGCCAGCCTCGAGCATTTCTTCTTTACTAAAAAGTGAAATGCATTCTTTGCCTGTCTTTAGATTTTCCCAAAATTGGCGTACGTCGGCAGCTCCAGGCATGCGAACGGCAATTCCAACAATGGCGATGCATTCAAGATTTTTAGATTCAGTCTGATTCATATGCGCTTAGACACTGACCGGTTTATTGGATGGCTTCTTGCTTAAACTGGCTTTTCTACGATCTGCTTTTTTAAGAGTTGCCATTTTTTGCTTGGCAATCCTATCGGTAATTTGTTCAGACATCAGAGTATCAGTTGTTGAGTCTTGAGAAATAAACTCAGCTAACGCTTGAATGGTGGGATATTTGAACAAATCAATCACTTGGCAATCTTCAGGCAGCAATGACTCCAGCTTTTTAAAGGCCTGAAGAATAAGTAACGAGTTACCACCAAGATCAAAAAAGTTATCTGTTGGGTTGACCTGAGTACAGCCGAGCACTTCACACCAGACCTTGGCGATCGCGCCCTCCAACTCGCCCTGTGGCGTCTGACTGGTAGTTGCGTCTATTTTCTCAATGCCAGGTGCCGGCAAGGCCTTGACGTCCACTTTGCCGTGGCTAGATAGTGGCATCTCGGTTACCTGCACGAAAGCTGTCGGGACCATATATTCTGGCAAGTGAGTTTTCAAGGTATCGCGTAATTGTTGTGCGGTCAGTTGTTCGCCCCAGTGACAGCTGAAGTAGGCGACTAGACGAATCACACCGGGCCGGTCTTCGCGTAGCATCACAGCGGCTTCTTTTACTCCCGCCACTTGTGCTAAAGCAACTTCAATTTCACCTAGTTCGATGCGATAACCGTTCAGTTTGATCTGATGATCTTTGCGTCCTAAGAAAACCAAGTCCCCATTCGAAAGATAGCGAGCACGGTCACCTGTCTTGTACAAGCGCGCGCCCGGGTTATTCTCGCCTTGGCAAAAAGGATCTGGGATGAACGATGCCGCAGTGTGAGAGGGGCGATCGAGATAGCCTCGCGCAAGACCTAAGCCACCAATATACAAATCTCCTGCAATACCGGCTGGTAGTAGTTGTAAGTTAGTATCAAGCACATACATCCGCATGCCTTCAATTGGCTTGCCAATTGGCACTAGACCTTGTACTGAGTCTTTCGTCTCGAACACACAACAGCCGACCACCGTTTCGGTTGGGCCATATTCGTTCACGATACTGACTTGTCCACTGCTTAACCACGGATTCACCGCAGACGCCTGAAGTGCTTCACCACCTAGCACTAAGGCATGTGTTAGCGCAGTATTGCTTAGCTTGTCGGTCTCTTGCAGTGAATTGAGTATTTCAAGATGAGCCGGTGTAATTTTGATAAAGCTAAACTGATATGGTGAACGATTTAAGCTATTCAAGGCTTGTAATTCATCCCCGTTTGGGAGAAGAACAATTTTGTTACCCGCCATAAAGGGTACAAAAATACTAGTGATAGTTGCATCAAAACTATAAGAACCTAAAACGGGTGAGCCATCTGCTTGCTCAGCGTGATAGGCGTCTTTAGCCCAACTTAAGTAATTGATGAATCCCTCGTGTGTGATCATCGCCCCTTTCGGTTGACCCGTAGAGCCTGAGGTGTAGATCACATATGCGAGATTGTGTGCGTCGATATTGACATTAGGATTTGTGCGCGCTTTCAGTTTAATTGCGTCGAGCTCTTGATCAATGCAACAAGATTTTTCTGCCGGAAAAGAGAGCGATTCAAAAATTGCTTGCTCAGTAATGAGCAATTCAATCTTGGCATCCTCAAGGATATAAGTCAGACGATTTTTCGGATAACTTGGATCTAGCGGAACATAGGCACCACCCGCCTTGAGGCAGGCCAGCATCGAAACAATCATTTGCCACGAGCGCGTCAAGCAAATGCCAGTACGTTGATCGTTTTGAAGTCCCAGGCTCATTAAGTGGTGTGCCAGTTGATTGGCCTGTGCGTTCAATTCAGCATAGGTCAAGGTCACCTCATTACCGTCAACTAGGGATACGAGAGCAACGGTATCAGGCTGAGTGGCGACATTTTGATTCCAAACTTCAATAAATGACGTTAACGCTGGTTTTCGCTCTGCGGCATTCCACGTTATTAATTGAGTTTTTGCATCATGCTGATTGACCAACGCAATATTTGCGTTGCTAATGTGCGGATCTTTAACAACAGTCTCTAGAATTGCAAGGTAAGACTTTAAAAGGCTTTCAATTGTTGAGGCCTCAAATAGATTCGTGTTGTAGTCACACTCCAGAACAACACGGTCGCGCTTGAGATTTGCCGTGAAGGTTAAATCCATTCTGGTATATGCAATCGGTTGCTGTTGCATATCGACCGTTAGGCCATCAATGACTTGCGCTTCATTTAGACGTTCGAGATTAAAAATCACATTAATCAGGGGAGAACGACTGATATCTCGTGGCAAATTTAACTGATTCAGTAGTCGTGCGAACGGGTAGTCTTGATGCTCGTACGCTTGCAAGAGTTGCTGTTTGATCTTTTGCAGGTGCGCAGCAAAGGTATCACTGGGCGTTAAAATGCTTAAGATTGGCAGCAGGTGCACACAATAGCCAACTAATGAATCTGAACCGCTGATGCTGCGGCCTGTATAGGGTGCACCAATCGCAATTCGCCGTTGCTCGCTCAGGCGATGCATCAATATAGAAAATGCCGCGAATAGAACCATATACAGCGTACTGGCATTTTTACCAGCTAACTCTCGTACGGCTTTGAGAAGCGTCGGGTCGATGTGCGCCCAGGCGCGTGCGCCTTGATACGTTTTAACCTGAGGTCTCGGAAAATCGTAAGGTAAGGTCAAATCACTAACTGGTGTTGAAAATTGATTTAACCAGTACGCTTCATGTGCTTTGGTTGCTGGGTCGGTCTCGAGATTTTTTTGCCATTGCAAAAAATCTCTTGACCAGCAAATGTCAATCGGAAACTATTGCCTTTGGTTTGCAAACTCCCCTTCTCCGTTTTTTTAGGTGATTTAGGATCAGCAGCCTCTGTTAATACTGAAAA
>CALCPT010000676.1 GCA_937897265.1 uncultured Alcaligenaceae bacterium | reverse complement strand
TCGATAAAGCCCAAGCCATCTAAAAACTTACGCACTTCGATCGAAACGCGATAGCGCAACATCATGTTGCGTTGCATTTGACCGCGACGCAAATCCAACACGCGATGTGTCAGGCGTGTGGTCTCAGATAAGTTTTCATCATCAAGCTGAAACGGTGGCGTGACCGAAGGATTCAGAATCTCGACTTCGCGGCACAGGATTTCGATTTCGCCAGAGGCGAGATCTTTATTCGTGGTACCGGCAGGGCGCTCGCGCACCAAACCCGTAATGCGGATGCAAAACTCGTTACGCAGGCGCTCGGCAATCGCAAAGCCCTCGACGTTATCTGGATCAAACACGATCTGAGCCAAGCCCGCGCGATCGCGCATATCGATAAAGATCACCCCACCGTGGTCGCGGCGGCGATGTACCCAACCAAACAACGTAACGGTTTGACCTAAGTGGTCTTTACAAACCTGGCCGGTGTAGCAGGTACGCATGCAAACTCCAAAAGATCTGACAAATAGATCTGACAATAAAAATTAATCGGACGAACGAGATGGCGTGACGGAGGCGTTGACGCCCCCACTGGATAAAGCATTTTGTGCCGGGGCTGTTTGGCTGTCGGACGTGACTGAACTCAGTTGCGCTTGCGCCGCTGCAACTTGAACTGCGGCACTTTGAGCCGCCGCATCGACAGCACTCAGCACCGGACCAGCGGGAGGCGCAACAACGCCCATTGACACAATATATTTAAGCGCAGCATCGACCGACATATTAAGAGGCACGACTTCGCTGCGCGACATGATTAAAAAGAAACCAGACGTTGGATTGGGTGTGGTGGGCACGTACACACTGACGTAATCAGACTGCAGATGCTCGGCCACTTCGCCGCTAGGGGTACCCGTTAACAGGGCAACGGTATAACAGCCCGCACGTGGATATTGCACCAGCACGGCCTGCCTGAAAGCCTGACCATTCGGTGCGAGCAAGGTATCGCTCACTTGCTTGACCGACTGATAGATTGACCGCACCAGTGGAATGCGGCCGAGGACTTTTTCTGAGTACTTTAAGATGCCACGGCCCAAAAAATTGGCGGCAAACATACCCGTAGCAATCAATACGGCAAGGACTAAGGCAACCCTGAAACCCGGAATATCAAAGCCAAACAACGCGGTAGGCGACAAAAAGGCCGGCACCACGCTTTCGAGCGTGTTGACCACCAAGCCGAGTACCCAGATCGTAATGACGACAGGCACCCAGATCAGTAAACCGGTAACGAAGTACTTTTTTAGAAATCGCATGTTGGGCTCAAAGAAGCCATTTTTATTACCAATTACCGCAACGCGCGGCACTGACAGTCGGTTCGGTCACTTGACCGAACGTACTTGCTATCGTTCTCAAGAGTTGGCAGACGAGCTGCTTGACGACCCACTTGAAGACGCTGACGCCCCACCGCTGCCTGAGCCGCTAGTCGAAGCGGCGTTTGAACTGCTACCAGAGGTACTGCCTGAAGCGGCGCCTGCTGAGCTGCTGCCCGAACTGTCAGACGATGCGCCCGACTGACTGGCAGACGAGCCGCTTGAGCCGGCCTTGGCATCGCCACCCGACGAACCCGCGGCAGCCTCAGAGCCGGCGATCGGCACAGCAGCTTCGCTGGTTTTAGCACCGCCGCTACCGTTGCTACGAAAATCGGTGACATACCACCCCGAGCCCTTTAATTGAAAGCCGGCAGCGGTAACCTGTTTTGAATACGTCGACTGACCGCACTGTGGGCACACGGTAAGGGGCGCATCAGAGATTTTTTGCAGTTTGTCTTCAGCATGACCACAGGCTGAACATTTGTAAGCGTAGATTGGCACGATTAAATTCTTGGATACTGGATAAGTGGGAAAGTACTAAATCTGAAAAGACAGTACTGAAACCAAAAGGAAAGCCCTTGATTTTAACGGTTTTTTGTCAAAACTCGAGTGCTCTGAAGGCAAAGCGGCCCCAAAGGGGCTGAATAAACCCGCTTTGAGGCCTTTTTGGCCGATTATCGGCCGAACGGCACTAAGTAATGGTTTGCCGTTGCTTACAGCCCCAGCTTTTTAAGATCTGGGCGAGCCAGATGAAACTTGGTGACGCGCTGAAACGCGATCCCGATCTTAATCATGGTGGCGTCATCAAACGGCTTGCCCAGCAATTGCATGCCCACGGGCATACCGTTGTCAGCAAAGCCTGCGGGTAGTGAGACACCCGTCGTACCCATATAGTTACCTGCACGTGTAAAGGCGGAGGTTGGGGTTTTTGACTCGTTCACTTCGGTTAACGGGCACGCCCCCATCGGCACACAGGGTGAAAGCAGCGCATCAACGTTACTCATCCAGTCTGTCCAAGCGGCAATCGTGCGACGATGATCGGCCATGGCGTCAATGTAGTCTGCGGCAGAAATATTGCGCCCTGACTGCACGCGCTTACGCACAAACTCACCAAACGGGCGCGCGGTGTCGTCAATATAAGCGCGATGGAGGGCATAGGCCTCAGCCGCGGTGATGTAGCCATTACGGACCATCATGTCGTTGAAGTCGAACGGAAACGGCTTATCGACCATCTGCGCGCCCAACTCAACCAGCACGCGGCGTGTATCTTCGAGAATGCGCTTGATGTCAGCACCGACTGGGAGGGGATATTGCGCCTCGGGCATCATCGCAATACGAATACCCTGCAAAGGCTTAGCGCCCTCAGGCGGAGCCTGCCATTGAAACAGCGGATGACCACAGCTTGTTGGATCAAGCGGATCGGCGCCAGCCATCAATTCAGTCAGGATGGCAGAGTCTTGCATATCGCGCGTCATGGGGCCGATCGAATCTAGCGTGCCCGATAACGCCAGGGCGCCATGCAAGCTAATCAAACCACGGGTCGTTTTCAGCCCTGTAATGCCATTTAACGCGGCGGGGATACGCACCGAGCCGCCGGTATCTGAACCCAACGCGGCTGGTGCCAAGGCTGCAGCCACAGCGACGCCCGAGCCACTTGAAGATCCGCCCGGTACGCGATGGGTTGTCAAATCCCAAGGGTTTTTAGGAGTGCCCATGACTGGGTTGGTACCCCAACCCCCAAAGGCGAATTCAACCATATGGGTTTTTCCCAAATTAACCATGCCAGCACGCAACAGTCGCTCGACCGCAGTGCAAGTGGTAGGGCTGCGACGCGTCACCCAATCTTGCGAGCCACCTGTGGTGATTTGACCTTCGATGTCGCATAAATCTTTTGCTGCAATCGGCACGCCATCCAACACACTTAAGCTATAGCCAGAGGCGCGGCGTGCATCAGCCGCGCGGGCTTGGGCCAACACGCTGTCTGAGTCAACGCTGACATAGGCGTGCAGCTCTTTGTTGCCTTTATCGATTCGCGTTAAATATTCTTTCGCAAGCTCTTCAGAGCTAAATTGCTTGTTGCGCAAACCTTGCGCGAGTTCTGTAAGGGTAGAGAAGGCGAGATCTGACATGGTGGGTTGCTCTGACAAGGGGCTGAGGAGTGAGGATCAACCTAAACACTAATACAAAAACAACGCGGCGGCTACAAGTGTCGGGCCTAGGGCAGCAATAAATAAGGGGCCAGGTGAAATCGTTTCGTTATCGAACGTTGATTTCAGAATCGAAAAGCCGGCTGGATTTGGCGCATTTGCAATCACGGTTAAACCACCCCCTGTGACCGCGCCAGCCACCAACATATAGCGCCAGGCCTCAGAGGTGCCGTCGACCAACGAACCTAAATACGTTAACGCAGCGTTATCAGTAATGGCCGTGAGCGCTGTCGCACCCCAAAATAATACGGTAGGCGACAAGCTGCCTAATAAATCTTGCAGCCACCACTTTTGCAGAGCGCCCAACAACACTAGCCCGGCTAAAAAGAAGCCAACCATTAAGCCCTCTTTGAGCATCAAGGGCGATTGAAAGCGTTTATAGGCGTGGCAAAAGCCAATGAATAACACGAGCAGCCCCATAAAGACCGCGGGGTGATGGGCAAACACCACAATGCCCACCAAGAACACGATATGGATCAAAATGGTTAACGGCGGCACATGCACAGGGGCATCTTGCGTGACGCCACGGTGCGTTTCAACCTCGCCACTGGCCAACGCTTTACGATTGATGAGCGTCAGAATAAACGCGTTAAACAAGACAGCCAAGACGGCGCGCCAACCAAAGTGCGTCAGCATATAAGCAGAATCCCAGCCAAACGTTTGCGCCACCATCAGCACGGGTGGTGCCGCGTAGGCACTTAACACCCCACCAATCGACACGTTCACAAACAACACACCAAGCGTCATGTATTTGAAAGCGCTGTGACCTGGCCGCTTAAAGTAAGCGTCACGTAACAAGAGTGCCGCTAAAGTCATCGCGGCAGGCTCAGTGATCAATGAGCCCGAGAGCGGCACAAACGTCATCACCACAAAATAGGTTGCGAGTTGGCGTGGCACAGGGATCATTCGCGCAAGCGCGCGCACAAAGCCCCCGACAAGCTCGAGGATGGGGCGACTTGCAGCCACCACCATAATCGCGAAAACGAAGAGTGGTTCGGTGAAATTGCGCGTGTCCATGTACTCGACCGCGGTGGGCACGCCGGCAATCAACGCCATCATGATCAACAGTACAAGCGCCCACATACCAAACACTGCCTCAACCTCAGACATAAAATGCCACAGGCCAGCGTGCGGGCCGGGCTTGTGCGCCAAGCGCGCAAACACCGGGACCGAAAAGGTATGAATGATGGCCACCGCAAACAAGACCGTTGCGAGGATTTGAATTGACTGAGGCATATTCATGCGTTGCCTTGTTGAGCAGGTAAAAGAAAGTTATACGGAGAGACAGGCGAGTTGTGTCGGCGAAGCAATTTTGCCTCTTGTCTTGGAGCGCAGACCACTTCAACTGATGCTAAGGACTATACCGTAGTGAGTTGCCCGAGTGAAAGCTTTTGCAGCCGATAATGTGTAAGAATTGTTACCTGAGAGTCTCTGAATAATTCAGCTCTCGAACAATGCTCTGACTCTGTAGCGATGCTCTTGGGCTGAAGTCACCATTCTGCGCTGCAGCAATGATTCTAGCTCTCAGTCATTTTTATCTTAAGCAAATATGCGTACTCTAAACACTCAAACTCTAAGCGCGACCGCGTTTGCCCCCTACGGCGCCGTTTTAGGTGGTGCGCTGTCGAGCGGTCT
>CALCPT010000675.1 GCA_937897265.1 uncultured Alcaligenaceae bacterium | reverse complement strand
GGCTGCCGGTTCTCACCCGATGCTGCTGGAGTCCTGGGTTGGGGCACTGGCCTACACGTTGCAGCTGTATTTTGATTTTTCTGCTTACTCGGATATGGCGATCGGCCTATCGCTGATGTTCAACATCCGGTTACCCCTGAATTTCAACTCGCCCTTTAAAGCAACAAGTGTGATCGACTTTTGGCAACGGTGGCACATGTCATTGACCAAATACATTGGCGAATATCTGTACACACCAATCTCGCTCAAGCTCATGCGCCGCGGCCTTGGTAGGCCCTTTTTGATCGAAACGATTTATACGCTAGTGCTGCCCACCTTAATTACGTTTTTTATTATTGGGCTATGGCATGGGGCAAACTACACCTTCATTATGTTTGGCCTGCTGCATGGCGTTTACCTTATCATTAACCACTGGTGGCGCCTGTTCAAAAAGAAATTTGCTCTGGCAAAAAACAATCGCCCCACCAATCGCGTTGGTTCTTGCGCCTTGACTTATTGCTGCGTCGTCATCGCCTTGGTATTCTTTCGAGCCGACACTGTAGCCACGGCCACAGCGATCTGTTCAGCGATGGCCGGCTTAAACGGCATCTCGCTACCCGCGACACTTGAGCCGCTGCTCACCACGCTATTGCTAAATATCACTTCGTTAGGGTTAAGTTTTAACGGCGTTTTTGCTAGCAAGTTGTTCGCCCAACCGCATTGGTACATTTTTTTATTATTGCTTGTTGGGCATTTAATCGTCTGGAGCTTACCCAACATCCATCAATTGATGTATCACTACAAAATCGCTTGCGAAGACTTAGGCGCCCGGCCTGCAATTAAACGTCTGGCACCGCAAGGCAAATTGGGCTGGCTCATTTGGCAACCCAATGCGCTGTGGGCCTGTATGTTAGGAGGATTATTTTTTGCTGTCGTCATCGCGATGGCCTCAAATAAACCTTCTAGCTTTTTGTACTATCAGTTCTAAGTCATGCGCTATTTGGTCTACCTCGCCAGCAGTTTTAT
Organism: uncultured Alcaligenaceae bacterium; assembly: GCA_937897265.1. GTDB lineage: Bacteria > Pseudomonadota > Gammaproteobacteria > Burkholderiales > Burkholderiaceae_B > Zwartia. Next base: position 2,655 of record CALCPT010000675.1, on the reverse strand, counting down.
CGCCTTTGCGATTTTTTATTATTCACTCATCTTCGCGTTGTTTCCGACCCCCGTGGCGGCTGAATACTGGGTGCGTGAACTTTTAGTCTTTAAGCGCGATATCGCCAAAAACTTAACTGGCCAGCCTAAGATTATTGTCGCTTCGGGGTCGAGTACTTTATTTAATGTCGATACGAACATTCTTAGTGAGGCCTTGAAACGCCCCACCATTAATTTAGGGTTGATGGGCGGCTTACCGCTTGATACGATTCTTGAAGAGATCAATACAGTTTCAAGGCCTGGTGACTTGGTGATTATGGCGCTTGAACCTGACTACTACTGCCGAGAAGCCAACCCTGGCTACGATCCGTGGCAAATGCGTAACGCGATTGCCTGGAACCACAGCTTTTGGCAAAGCAAAAGCTTCTTTCAACAACTCACTTTGATTCCTGCACTTGGGGCAACTTTTCCGCTTGAGATGCTTCAAGCTAGGCTTGACATCCTATTGAAGCCAGAGCTTTTAGCGCCCCGACTTGCCGCACTTGATGACGCCCAAATCATCGCCAAGTTCTTAAGCCGTTCGTCGGTTCCAGTCGAACCCATTTATTCCATCTACAACATGGATGCGCTAGGTAACGTCAAAAGCGTTCACGAAAGCAGCTATACAGGCCCGCCCCAGCGGGCTGATGAAGACACCAAGGTTTGCCCACAAACCTTAAAACGACTCACGGATTTTGTAGGTGCACTAAAATCACGCAAGATCAACATTGTCTTTGCCAATACCCCTTATATGGCGTTTGACGGCCTTGACCCTATCAAAGTGACAGAGAGCTCAAAAAGGTTTGCCGCTGCGCTAAAGGACATTGCTCCGGTGATCGATGATCGTACTGAATTAATTTTTTCACGAGATCAATTTTTTGATTCTGTCATGCACCTCAACGCCTCAGGGCGCGAGTTGCGCACGCAGCGACTGTTAGCCCGCATTCAAGCAGCACAACTGATTCAGCAATCACGCTAGAGACTTAAAGGCCACCAAGATGAGTTCATTCATAAAACCCATAAAAGAAACCCTCAAGGCGATTGCTTTTCGCTACACCCGCCTGGGCGTGCCGACTTACCCTTACTGCATCGAGCCGATACAGCTGGCCACCTTAATCAACGAGTTTGAGCGCGTCAAACACTTACCAGGCAATATCGTTGAAATCGGTGTTGCGCGGGGCTTAACAACGCGTTTTATAGCCGAACACATCAAAAATCAAAAGCTCGCTAACTCTTTAGAATATTTTGCGATCGATACCTTTGACTCGTTCACGGCCAGCGATCTGGATTATGAAGTTAAAAGTCGTGGCAAAAATCTGCAAGAACTTAGAGGCTTTGAATACAACGACTTTGAAGTTTGGAAGAAAAACTTTGTCGCCTTTCCGTTTGTGAAGGCGATTCAATCTGATTGTTCAATTTTTGATTATGCAAGTATTGCGCCGATCAAATTAGTATTTTTGGACGTTGACTTATATCTGCCAATACAAAAGACTTTGCCAAAGCTCTTTGAGGCGTTAGTGCCAGGCGGCGCCATTGTGGTGGACGACATCCTAAACAATACGACCTACGATGGCGCTTATCAGGCCTACATGGAGTTTTGCGCGACCAAAGGTATTTTGCCAAAGGTGATTGGCAACCGTTGCGGCATTATTTACAAAGACTAATTACAAAGACTACATGTCGACTGCACTGCCTATTGCCTTGCTGGTGCTATCAAGCGCGGGCTATCTCATGCGGTTCTCTGCACAATCTAGCATCGGGCTCTACAAAGCCCCTTTCTTGTTTTGCTGCATCGTTAGCCTGCTGCTGTATAGCTTTGCGATCGTAGGCCACCTTACAACGGGGCTTTGGTTCACAGTTGCGCTTGGGCTGGGTTTATTTGGTTTGCAGATCAAAACTTGGCTGAACACCACAGCCCATAACCCAAAAGCCGTCGCACCAATAAATGCTGCCGGCACCTTACCCTCAATACGCACCACGTTAACCGACAGGCTCGCACAAATTGCGGTACTCATACCCTTCGCGGTTTTTTATCTGGCGATTGATACAGATTTTAAATTTTTGCTTTGGGATGAATTTTCGTACTGGGCCAGCAGTGCCAAAATCATCTTTGAAACGAACGCACTTTTTAATAGCGATTCACCCATCTTTTTTAAGTCGTATCCTCCACTACAGCAGCTATTTCAATACTACTTTGCCAAGCTCAGCTTTTGGTCTGAAAAGAACGTACTGTTTGCGCAGACCTTCTGGGTGCTCTCTGCACTGCTTTGTGTGGCTGGTTCGTTTGTCAAAAAGCCGGTGCATACCGCGATTGCATTTTTAGCAAGTTGCTCTTTTTTATACTTCTTTGAGTACACCTATTCAACGATCTATTCTGATCCCTTGATGGGCGTGTGCTTTGCGGCGTGTCTTGCACTTGCCTTTGAGCAAGACGGGTCGAAGGGCCGTGCCTTGGTCTTTTTTATCGGCGTCGCCGCCTTGCTACTGCTAAAAGAAATTGCGGTTTTATTAGCAATGGTATCGGTCGCCGTGTTTATGATTAGTTTTGTCACGACCATCAATTCTCAAAACCTCAGCGTGCGTGACAAATGGGTATCCTGCGTCAAAGCCTTAGCTGTAGGCACGCTGGGCATGATC
>CALCPT010000674.1 GCA_937897265.1 uncultured Alcaligenaceae bacterium | reverse complement strand
GATCTGGGCGTGATGCCCATGGGAGAATTCGCTACACTTCTGTCTGAGGACGTGGCATTACGCCGCAATTCTGGCACGCCTGCAACTCAGGCAGCCTAACTACTAGGAGTCGTCAACATCGCAACAGAAAAACCCCATCGCATTAACGGTGACATCCGCGTTCCCGACGTGCGTTTACTTGGAATCGAAGGCGAGCAGTTAGGTATTGTTAATACACTAGAAGCTGTTCGTATGGCCGAAGAGGCGGGCGTTGATTTAGTTGAAATCGCCCCAAATGCCGAGCCGCCAGTCTGCCGTTTAATGGATTACGGCAAGTTCAAATATCAAGAACAAAAACGTTTAGCTGAAGCCCGCGCAAAGCAAAAAATCATTCAGGTTAAAGAGGTCAAGTTTAGACCGGCCACCGACGAAGGTGACTACCAAGTCAAACTGCGTAACCTTAAGCGTTTTCTTGAAGAGGGCGATAAGGCCAAGGTCACGTTGCGTTTTAGAGGCCGAGAGATGGCGCATCAAGAACTCGGGATGCGAGTCCTTGAGCGAGTGCGTGACGATCTCACTGACATGGCTTCTGTTGAAGCAATGCCTAAGCTTGAAGGCCGTCAAATGGTGATGGTGTTGTCACCGCGCAAGAAAACCCCTGCGGGTAAAGCCGAAGCAGCTTGATGATGCATGTACTGTTTGTTATTGATCCACTGCCAGACCTAAAAGCCTACAAAGACAGCTCAGTGGCCATGATGCGGGCGCTTGTCGCTCGCGGCCATTGTTTGAGCGTTGTCTTGCAAGGCGGCTTGTTTATTCAGGCCGGGCAAGTGTTTGCGCATGCCACACCGATTAGTTTGGTGCCCAATGCTGACCTGCATGGTCATGCGTGGTGGCACGATGAGTCGATTGCAAAGGATGTGCCTTTGCAAGAGTTCTCTGCGGTGTTAATGCGTAAAGATCCGCCGTTTGATATGGAGTACGTTTACGCCACGCATATGCTTGAGTATGCAGAGGCTCAAGGCGCTCGGGTCTTTAACAGCGGTGCTGCGATACGTAATCATCCTGAAAAGCTTGCGATTACAGAGTTTGCTAAATTCACGACGCCGACGTTAGTGACGCGCGACATGAACCGCTTAAAAGCGTTTCATATCGAGCACCATGATGTCATCGTGAAACCTCTTGATGGCATGGGCGGTACGGGCGTGTTTCGCCTCGCACCGCGCGAAACAAATTTAAATGCCATTCTTGAGTCGCTGACGCACGATGGCACCTGCACAATCATGGCGCAACGCTACATCCCTGAAATCAAACAAGGTGATAAGCGGATATTGCTGATTGGTGGTGAGCCAGTACCTTTTTGTCTGGCTCGTATACCGCTCGCGGGTGAAACCCGCGGTAACTTGGCGGCAGGGGGCCGTGGTGTCGCCCAGCCTTTAACCGACCGTGATTGGGCGATCGCCCGTGAGATCGCGCCGCAATTGGTGACACGAGGCTTGCTGTTGGTGGGCTTGGATGTGATTGGCGAGTACGTCACCGAAATCAACGTGACCAGCCCAACTTGCTTTGTTGAAATTACCGAGCAAACTGGCTTTGATGTCGCTGAGTTTTTTGTTTTGGCACTCGAGCGCGCTGTGGCGGTGCCGCCAGCTTCTAAAATTTCTGCTGCGGTGTAAATTTGTACGTGCGACGCGTCAGGTATTTCAGATGATCGCCATTGTGGTTGTCGCACACGTTCCGTTAGCTTCGGCGCTGGTAGCCTGCGCCAGACATGTCTTGGGACGCGAGCCAGACGTTGTCGCCGCTGATATTTTGCCCAACGAGTGCGCCACAGATTGCGCCCCCAACCTTGCTCAACAGTTGATCGCAGCAGACCTAGGTGAGGGCGTCTTGGTGCTGACAGATCTACCCGGCGCGACCCCATCGAATATTGCAGTAGAAGCCAGCCATTTAGTGCAAGTCGCTGGGGTGCCGTGCTGCGTGTTGGGTGGCGTCAACGCCTCGATGTTGCTGCGCGCCATTAATTATCGGCAAGGCAGTCTTGAAGACGTAGCAACAAGCGCACTTGCTGGTGCCACACATGCGCTGTTGCGTGTAGACTAAGGCATCAAGCAAAACAATATTTTTTAAGTAAAGTGTCTTATGCCACAGTTAGAGATCGTTGTATCCAACAAGCTCGGTCTGCATGCGCGTGCAGCGGCCAAACTCACTCAACTCGCAGGCCAATTTAGCGGCGAGATATTTATTTCTAAAGGCGCTCAACGTGTCAACGCAAAAAGTATCATGGGCGTGATGATGTTGGCAGCCGGTATCGGTAGCACGGTCAAGCTTGAAGCCTCGGGCGGGGATGCCGACCAGGCGCTTCAAGCGATGCAAGCACTTTTTGATGACAAATTCGGTGAAGGGCAATAGCCTGACACCCGCTGCTCAACTGGGCAGCCCGATGTTGTGCCTGTATGGGCAGGGCGTCGCACGCGGCTATGCAATTGGGCGAGTGGTGGTCTTAGGCACCACCGCGCTTGAGGTGTCGCACTATCGAATTTCGACAGCACAGATTCCATCTGAAAAAAATCGCTTAACCAGTGCGTTAAATATTACGCAGCAAGAAATGAACGACATGGCTGCGAATTTGCCTGACGATGCGCCACGTGAGTTAGCGGCGTTGCTCAGCGTGCACAGTATGTTGCTCGGCGACCCCTTGTTGGCGGATCAAGCGCTCGCTTTAATTGAAGACAAGCATTACAACGCTGAATGGGCGTTAACGACGCAAGGGCAAATTTTAGGTGAGCAGTTTGCCGCGATCGAAGACGAATATCTGCGCGAACGCGGCTCTGATGTCAGGCAAGTGATCGAGCGGGTGTTGCAGGTGCTGTCGGGTTCAAAACAAGTCCTCGAACTGAACCATGATCTTGATGCGGATGATCAGTTGATTGTTGTTGCCCATGACATTTCACCGGCAGACATGATTCGCCTGCGTGGTGCCCGCTTTGCGGGCTTTGCGACCGATTTGGGCGGTGCCACATCGCACACGGCGATTGTTGCTCGTAGCTTAGGGGTGCCGGCTGTC
>CALCPT010000673.1 GCA_937897265.1 uncultured Alcaligenaceae bacterium | reverse complement strand
CGAGATACATTGGCGTGACTGGAGTTCAGACGTGTGCTCTTCCGATCTGCCGCAACGCCAACCGCAACCCCAGCCAGGGTGATAGAAGCGACCGCCACCCCAATAGCGTCCATGCCAATAGGCCTCTGCGTCTTGTGGCAATGCGGCAATACCGGCTAAAGCGAGTAAAACGAAAACGAAGAATTTTTTCATGATGAGTCTCGTGGTCCGCTATTTCAAAGGTGCATCGGTGCGCGCAAAATCAGCTTTAATGGCGCGTGCAATCTTCTCAGTGCTGAAGCGCTTGGCTTCAATTGAGGCGTTGAGTTTCCAGTCTTTAAATTCGACCGTGACACGAGGTCGATTGGGTTCTTTGCTGTAGATCATGGTCATCATGTACGGCAATTTGTCTTTTGAACCAATCCAGAATTGCCCCTCTACCCCACTCCCGGCGAGCACCACAACATCGGTTTCAACCCCTCCTACCAACTTCGACTTTTCAACAATAAATGCGGCTCTTAGATCCCCAGTCAAGTTGGAGTATGGATCGGACAGCAGAATCATTCCTCCAGGGAAATAGATACCTGCCTTGTCAAACATAAACTCAGACATTGCATCGATAGTGCTTGGCGCCTCAGTCACTGCAACAATGTCTGACTCAGGTGTCGAGCCAATCACAATCTTACCGTCGTAGATGAGTTCGCTTGGCTGGCCTTGACCAGAACTGCTGACTGCTAACTTGTTTGGACGTTGTAAGGCAAACTCTGTGTGCGAGGTGTAGATGACGGCGATTCCGTCAATTGATGGCGCCTCGGATTGAACACGCGCTTGAAACTGTAGCGTTTTTGCATTCGCGAGGGTGGTACTCATCCCTTTGATAATGTCCAGAGCGCCTTGCTCAATCGCAGGGAGTTGCTTGGGCGGGGCTTTCAGTGTTGGGTTGGTTTGTGCTTGCGTAGCGCCTAACCCTAACAGCGCCGTCAAAACAAGGGCGGCGCGCGTTCGATCAATCGACTTCATAGATGTCTCCAGTTAGACCCACCCCGCAGAGCCGTTAAAACCTCGTGGGGAATGTGGTTAAATTTAACATCAATATCTCACTAAGACTAAAAGTTTTTTATTTTTGCTTGAAAAGAAGAGTGCGCGTCAAGCTTCGAGGGTTTGATGATCGGTCGAAACGATCAGATCAAACTAGGCCGATGTTAAGACTCGGCCGGCTTCGTTGTGCTGATGTGCGGTCCGCGTAGATCAGCAGAGTGTGAACTGTAAGGCGAGGCAAAAAAATGGCAAGTTTAAAAGATGATGTCTATGAGCACGCAAGTGCGGTCTATGTGACAGTGACTGACGAGCTGAAAAGCTGGATCAATCTGATACGCGAAGCGTGGCCTCTACTGTTGTTGCTGGCGACAGGCCTGACCTTAGTATTGTGGATCGCCAAACCGGCGCCTCCTGGAGTGGTGTACATGGCCAGCGGCTCTGGAGGCTCGTATAAAGAGTTAGGCGAGCGTTACAAAGAGTATTTTGCTAAAAAAGGCATCACACTCGAATTGGTTGCGACCGCTGGCTCTCAAGAGAATTTGATGCGACTGAAGGATACGACCGATCGCGTCCAGGCAGCGTTAGTGCAGGGTGGAATGATTGCCGGTGAGAGCCTTCAACGTATTCAATCGTTGGGTTCGGTTGATTATGAACCGGTTTGGGTGTTTCATCGCGCAGCGTTATTCAACGATAGGGTTCATTTAGTTGATCGTGATTTGAGTCAATATCGAATTGCGATCGGTTCGCCCGGCAGCGGCACCCATGCGCAAGCAATGAGTATTCTGAAACTGAACGACCAACCACTTGTTGGCCCCAATTTATTGACTCTCTCAAACGCAGAGGCCGTGACGGCACTTAAGGCCGGCGAAATAGACGCCGTGTTTTTAGTTGATGGATTTGAGTCGTTGCACGTGCAGGCATTGATCCGTGACCCTGCGATACATGTTTCAAGTTTTGCGCGCGCAGACGCCTACACCCGCTTACTCACTTATTTTGAAAAAGTCACTGTGCCAATGGGTGCCTTTGATCTAGGCAAGAATCTGCCGCCTCAAGGGCTTGAGTTATTGGCGACCACGACAAACGTTTTGATTGATCAGCAGTTGCACCCTGCCGTGCAATGGCTGTTTCTTGAGGCCGCAACAGAGATTAACGGAAAAAAATCTTTTTTTTCAAAGATGGGCGAGTTTCCATCGTATAAAAATTCAGAGGCGCCTCTCAGTGACGAGGCAAAATTCTTTTACCAGCGAGGCGCACCATATCTGCATAAGTATCTGCCGTTTTGGCTGGCTGAATTTATAGATAGAATGTTTATCCTGTTACTGCCGTTTGGCGCGTTTGCTTATCCGATCATAAGAGCCATCCCTGGTTACCGGATCAATGTTGCCCGAAAAAAGATCAACAAAACTTACGTTGAGCTCGGGCTTTTTGAGCAAGACATTTTAGAAGCCTACGATCCGAGCAACAAAGAAGAGTATCTTGCAAAGCTCGACAACATCGAGCGAGAACTCTTACAAACAAAAGCAGCGAAGGTTGCTACGATCGACGCGTATGGTTTGCGGCAAAGTATAGAATTTATTCGCGGTTGCATTAACAAAGAACAAGTCTATA
>CALCPT010000672.1 GCA_937897265.1 uncultured Alcaligenaceae bacterium | reverse complement strand
ATTTAGTACAACCCGATTGAGTTGGCGCATGCACTACCCCCGCTAAGAAAATATCTCAGATCGATTCATGATCACTTAGGTAGCAATTTTAAAGTGGATTATTTGGCGATTAACGCCTGAAACGTGTGCACTAAGACTCAGTTACTTAATGATACAAGTCGTAACCATTTGATACATCCTTGCCGGCTTTCTTTTTAAAAGCCTTGCGTACGCAGGCCTCGGCTAGTCCGAAATAAAACTACATATTTCGGACAAACTGATTGCATATTGTCCGAACAAAAAGCACAGCGCAAAACCCCTACAACGCAATAATCCGGTGCCCGTAAAACACCACCGGCCGCGTCGCCAGAGAGCATTTTGAAAACGCTTCAACGTAATACGCCTGATAACTAATCTTGCACAGATACAACTTGTTATGCCCCAAAGCAAACGGCACCAACGTTGGATAACCATGCAGAAACCTGCCAACGCCTTCCATCACCCCAGGCCAATGGTGATGCAAGACATCATCCAAAATCACCACGCCTTGGTTGTTGATCAACCGACAAGCCAAGTTCAAATCCGATACCGTGTGTTCGGGCGTATGCCCACCGTCAATCGAGATAAACCGCATCGACCCAACACCCACCACCTCTTCAAGCTTTAGGCTGGGGTCGGTTGAGTCGCCCACGATGCTGACGGTGTTGGCACCTTTGTGTACGTCGTATTTTTCAAGATTACTTTTAAAGATCGCCAGTGACCCGACACCAGACTGATCAATGTTCATCTCTTGATTATCAAAAATATCGACGGCATACGACGTCGCACCAGCGTCAATCACTTGATTGAGCAACATATACGACTGGCCGTGATGGATCCCGATCTCAAGGCAGCCGCCGATTTTGTTGATGTCTAAGCTGTCTAGCAGATCAAGCGTTGTAAACACTTGTTCGCCGCACCACCCTTCTACTTCTTTAAAACCTAAGGCCAAGTATTGAACCAGGTTTTTATTTTTGAGCATCTTAGGCTTCTATAAAAGTGATGTGGGTTTAATTAAGCGACTAAGGCTTATACACAAGCCAAAGTCGCAGGCTGAAGATGCTTACGCTTCAGCAAACGTAATATGAGCAGGCATCGGCACACTAGCAACCCCAGTGGGCAACACATATTGATCACCCGCCAACAAAAACCCGCAGTTCGTCCAAATCGAGCGCGATAAATGGTTAGCGTCAGTCTCAATACTCAAAGCTGTAATCGGGGCGTTTTCAGTTTGACGCATTAAGGCAACTAACTTAGCTACCGCAGCCAATTCAACATCAAGCCCCACTACCCGACAGCTCATCACAAACTGATCGATTTGGCTATGCTTCACACACAGCACCCCAACCAAGCCGTACGACGTAAAGCGATCAGCTACCGACAAGGCATAAAACACGCCCTGCTCGGCAAAGTATTGCTCGGCCTCGGCTGGTAACCAGCGCTTACCAGTGGTATTGAATTGATTGGTTTTATTCAACAACTCAAACGCACGTAG
>CALCPT010000671.1 GCA_937897265.1 uncultured Alcaligenaceae bacterium | reverse complement strand
AGAGAGAGAGAGAGAGAGAGAGAAAAAAAAAAATCTGTCGTGCTCTTTTTAAAATGCACCGCCTCAACGCGTCACTAAGACTTTTACGCACCAGAAAGTAGCACGCGGTCTTTCAGCGCCTTTAAGGCGTCGCGGGCAGCCGCAGCCTGCTCGAATTCAAGGTTGCGAGCGTGATCCAACATGAGTTTTTCGAGGCGTTTAAACTCTTTCGCAAGCGCTTTTTCGTCAGTGAGTAAGGCATAAGACGATGGGTCTTCTGGCTCTTCTCTAAAAGCAGGAGCCACAATGCCATCGATCAGCTCACGCACAGCCTTACGCACGCTGCGAGGTTCAATCCCGTGTTCTAAGTTAAAGGCGAGTTGTTTATTGCGACGCCTTTCGGTTTCGCCCATGGCACGCTGCATTGAGTCAGTGACCCGATCCGCATACAAGATGGCGCGCCCGTTCAAGTTACGTGCAGCTCGACCAATGGTCTGAATCAAGCTGCGATCCGAGCGTAAAAATCCTTCTTTGTCAGCGTCAAGAATCGCAACAAGCGACACCTCGGGGATATCTAAGCCCTCGCGCAGCAAGTTAATCCCAACCAACACGTCGAATACCCCGAGGCGTAAATCGCGAATGATTTCTACGCGTTCGACCGTATCGATATCTGAGTGCAGATAGCGTACACGCTGACCACTTTCAGTTAAGTAATCAGTCAGATCCTCGGCCATGCGCTTCGTTAAGGTGGTCACCAGCACACGCTCTTGCACAGCGGTACGCAATTTGATCTCACCTAACAAATCGTCGACCTGCGTGCGCGCTGGGCGCACTTCTACGATCGGATCCACCAAACCAGTTGGTCGCACGACCTGCTCGACCACGTGGTCAGAATGCGCTTGCTCGTAGTTGCCAGGCGTTGCCGAAACGAACACACACTGTCGCATGCGCGCTTCAAACTCTTCCATTTTTAACGGGCGATTATCCATCGCCGAAGGCAAGCGAAAGCCGTACGTCACAAGGGTTTCTTTGCGCGCGCGATCACCGCGATACATGCCACCTAACTGACCGATCGTGACATGGCTTTCGTCGATAAACATCAGCGCGTCACGTGGCAGGTAGTCAATCATCGTGGGCGGTGGATCACCGGGCGCAGCGCCAGATAGATGGCGCGAATAATTTTCAATGCCTTTACAGAAACCAAGTTCAGAGAGCATCTCAAGATCAAAGCGTGTGCGTTGTTCGATTCGCTGCGCTTCGATCAAGTGACCTGAATCGACAAATTGTTTGACACGTTCGCGCAGCTCTTGCTTGATGGTTTCAATCGCCCGTAACACTGTGTCACGTGGGGTCACGTAATGTGAACCTGGATACACCGTAAAGCGCGGCACCTTTTGCCTAATCTTGCCCGTCAGTGGGTCAAATAATTCTAGGCTTTCAACTTCGTCGTCAAACAGCGTTAAGCGCACGGCAAGCTCGGCACTTTCTGCCGGAAAAATATCAATCGTTTCGCCGCGCGCCCTGAAGGTGCCGCGGGTGAACTCAAGATCATTACGTTCGTATTGCATGGCGACTAAGCGCTCAAGAATCTCGCGACGCGCAATGCGATCACCCGCCCGCAAAATCAACACCATGGCGTGGTAGTCAGCGGGGTTACCAATACCGTAAATACACGAGACCGTACCGACGATAATTGTGTCGCGCCGCTCGAGCAAACTTTTGGTGGCCGACAAACGCATCTGTTCAATATGCTCGTTGATAGACGAATCTTTTTCGATAAACAGATCACGTGTCGGTACGTATGCCTCAGGCTGGTAGTAGTCGTAGTACGACACAAAATATTCAACCGCGTTTTTCGGAAAAAACTCACGCATCTCGGCGTACAGCTGAGCAGCTAACGTTTTGTTTGGCGCCAGTACCAGCGCGGGCCTACCGAGGCGCGCGATCATGTTCGCCATCGTGAAGGTTTTGCCCGAACCCGTCACGCCTAATAGTGTTTGCGACATCAAGCCATCGCGCACGCCCTGCTCGAGTAGATCAATCGCCCGGGGTTGGTCGCCACCGGGGGGATATGGTTGGTACAAATGGAAGGGGCTATCGGGATAATCGATAAAGCGGCCCTTCTCGTTGCCGGTTGAGATAGCCGCTTGGTAGACCGTGTCGACCGGCTCGGGGCTGTAAACAGAAGCGGGCGGCACCGCAGCGCTGGCTGCCAGTGCGGCCTCGCGGGCAACGACCTCAGGCGCTTCAGTGTGATCGCCCTTCGGTTCAGCGGGTGCTAACCCAGCGACCTCAGTTAAGAGCGAGTCTTCGGGCAAACCGAGACCCGCACCAAGGTTTGCGACAACAAGGGTTGCATCGCTTTGCGCTTCAGCCAGAGACGTTTTCGCGCCTGGCTCGTGCAGCGCTTGTTGGGTTGTTTTTTTGCTCTTGCGGGTGGCCATGCTAGACTTATTCGGGATACCCCTCGGTCTGAGGGTAACCTGCCATTATGTTCTCTCAAAATGCGTACGTCTACCCCAACCTTGTCACACTTACCTTTTGCACACTAAAACCCAAATGAGCACCCTCTTCCAAGCCGTTGAACTTGCCCCCCGCGATCCAATCCTGGGCTTAAACGAACAATTTAATGCCGATACCCGACCCACAAAAGTCAACCTCGGTGTGGGCGTGTATTACGACGATAACGGCAAGATCCCCCTTCTCAAGGCCGTACACACGGCTGAGGTCGCACGCGTTGAAGCGGCCGCCGCACGTGGCTATTTACCGATCGAAGGGATCGCTGGCTACAACAAAGGTGCACAAGAGCTTGTGCTTGGCAAAAACTCGGCGCTGATCGCTGCCGGTCGCGTTTTGACCATGCAAGCCTTGGGCGGCACCGGTGCGCTCAAGATTGGTGCTGACTACATTAAACAGCTCGCGCCAACCGCTAAAGTGGCAATCAGTGACCCAAGCTGGGAAAATCACCGTGCGCTGTTTGAGCGTGCAGGCTTTGAGGTCATCACATACCCGTACTACGATGCGGCCACGCATGGCTTAAATTTTGACGGCATGCTCGCGACCCTAAAAGCACTGCCACCCAAAAGCGTAGCGGTCTTGCACGCGTGCTGCCACAACCCAACCGGCGTTGATCTCTCAAACGAGCAATGGAAAGCCGTGGCACAAGTTGTCAAAGCTGGCGACCTGATCCCCTTCTTAGACATCGCTTACCAAGGCTTTGGCGATGGGCTCGAGCAAGATGCCGCAGCCGTGCGCATCTTTGCTGATCTTGATATGACGATGTTTATCAGCTCGTCCTTTTCAAAATCTTTTTCGCTCTACGGCGAGCGTGTCGGTGCACTGACAATTGTCACTGGCAGCCAAGACGAGTCCAACCGCGTGCTCAGTCAAGTCAAGCGCGTGATTCGTACCAACTATTCAAATCCGCCAACACACGGCGGCACGATCGTATCTACGGTGTTGAACACGCCCGAGCTGTTTGCCCTGTGGGATCAAGAGCTGGCCGGCATGCGTGACCGTATCCGTCTGATGCGCCGCCAGATTGTTGAAAAGCTGGCACAGTACGGCGCCACCCAAGACTTCAGTTTTGTGATGAAGCAGCGCGGTATGTTCTCGTTTTCAGGCATGACTGCGCCTCAGGTTGAGCGCTTGCGTAGCGAGCATGGCATCTACGCAGTTAGCAGTGGCCGTATTTGTGTGGCCGCGCTGAACACCAAGAACATCGACGTCGTTGCAAAGGCGATGGCCGAGGTCATGAAAAACGCCTAAAAGCCCCTAACGCTGTTTTTATATACAGATAAATTTGCACAATCTCGCCAAATCGTGCAAAATACACCTGTATATAAAAACAGCTCTGCTTTTACCGGCCTAAAGGATGCTTTCCATGTCGCTCAAGCTTACCGATCGTCAGCAACAGATTTTGGATCTTATCCGCCAGGCCATCGTCAATACTGGGTTTCCGCCAACCCGGGCCGAACTTGCAACGGTACTAGGCTTTAAATCTGCCAATGCTGCCGAAGACCACCTGCGGGCTCTTGCACGCAAGGGCGTCATTGAATTGACCGCTGGTGCCTCAAGGGGCATTCGCTTAACTGACCTAGGCAATGAGTCACTCGAAGCTGACACGTACACCGAAGCCCCCACTGAGCGCCCTCGCCTCACAACACCACCAGGTGCTGGCTTTTTGCTACTACCTTTAATTGGGCGCGTAGCGGCAGGTCATCCCATTTTGGCCACTGAAAATATCGAAAAAGAAATCAATATCGATCTCGATATGTTCGAGCAGC
>CALCPT010000670.1 GCA_937897265.1 uncultured Alcaligenaceae bacterium | reverse complement strand
AGTGATAGCGAAATCTCCTTCATACATTTTGCGATTGGGCGTGCGGGCCTGGCAAGTGATCGACATCTTTTTGCGGTGTGGCAGAAGATTTGTGAGGATATGGAGGTCGATACTCTGACGACGCTCCACACGATGAGATTTTTTTTGAATCCAACCGAGGCGTCGTTTGCTCTTGAATCGACTGCTGGCTGGTTTGATTTTCTGCAGCAGGTTTATGAGTTGGTTCAAAGCGTCAATGCGCCAGCAGCTCTTAGCGTACCTGTGTTTACAAAAGTTACCGATGAGGCTGTTGCGCTATTGCAAAGCGCAACACACAAAACAGTTAAAGAGAGTATTGCCGTTCATCACGCTGTCGCATCGAATCTGCAGACAGGTTCTGTCGTCACACTAAAAGGTTGGGGAATAGGCGTCATGCACTTCAGCACAACTCGAGAGCAATTGGCTCAAGTGTTGAATGCCTATAACGAAGGCGGTGCGAACGGAGCCTTAACGTATTTATTTTCTCAGTGCCCGCAAGATCGCATGATCGAATACTGCATGGGAGTGGATGATGGCTTGAGCGTCAACGGACACTTAATTAAAGAGATTGCGCAAAGCCGTAGTTTTTTTATAAGAGATTTTGCAAAAGAACTAATCAATTATCGCGATAGCACTGCCGCCGCGGAGTTCTATTGTTTACTTTACTCGCCTGATATGACGGGTCACTTTAGTCTGCCGGTTGGCTCGAGCTTTGATCCTCAATTGCTGAAATTGACGAGCGCCCAATACAGCATCCCCGCAGAGAATTTTGCCGTTGCGTTAGAGGGTGATTTAGTGAGAGGCATAGAATACCAAGGGCAGTCCGTTGAATTGCACTGCACACCTAACGACTATACTTATTACGGAAAACTGTTCGCGAAAGACTCTAGCTACTATCAGACAGAGCCTTTCCCTTGCGTTTTTCTGTCAAACATCGAAACCGGGCAATGGGAGCTCGATCGCGCTAGGCTGTTGTTGATCTTGAATGGCTAGGCACTAGTTTTTAATTTTAATAACGTTCAGCTTGAAAAGGGCCATCCGGCTCCAGCTTTGGCATTCATAAATCTGTCATTCTTCCAAGTGCCTGATTCAACCTTGCCATCTTCACTCGTGTAGGTGCCCCGTCCGTTATACTGGCCGTTACTGAACTCGCCTACATAATTCGCACCGGTCGGAAACGTATACTTACCCATTCCGTTCCAGATGCCGTCTTTGTACTCACCGACATATTTACTGCCATCTGGGTATTCCATGGTACCGACGCAATCATGCCATTTACGCGAGTCACCCTCGCAAGCCGGTAGGGCGCTTGCCTGAGGTGGAAGTTCAGCAGTGGCGACTGGCCGTGACGTCACGCGCATCGGCGGTGGCGGAATAAACGGAGTGGTTCTTGCTGAGGGTATTGGCTTTTGGCTTGGTGCCGGGCTTGCTTGAACTGAAGTTTTGACCCCACAGTTTTGGCAAAATTTTGCACCAACCAAGTTTTTAAAGCCGCATTCAGTACAAAAGATCATTACTCAGACTCACAGGTTTAAGCCAATGGGTTTGGCGCGACTGTTTGCTAAAGCTCTAGTCCGGTTGGATTCTGCATTAATTTGACGCAAAATAACCCAGCATTGCA
>CALCPT010000669.1 GCA_937897265.1 uncultured Alcaligenaceae bacterium | reverse complement strand
TTCAGTCACTCTCAAACAGGGCGTGGTGACGGGCTTGCAAAGCGCGGCAGTCACGCGATTTTTGGGGCTGCGCTATGCCCAACCCCCAACCGGTGCCTTGCGGTTTGCCGCGCCCCAGCCCTTGGGGCCGCAACCACTGTTTGATGCGACACAGGCTGGGCCCGTTTGCCCACAGCGCCCTTCGCGTCTGCGTACTGTGATGGGTGATTTTGAGGCGACCCAAGACGAAGATTGCTTGCGTTTGTCGGTGTGGACGCCCGGTTGCGATCAGCGTAAACGCCCTGTTGTGGTGTGGTTGCATGGTGGCGCCTGGCAAAGTGGTGGTGGTGCCTTACCATGGTATGACGGTGCGCGCTTAGCGATACGCGGCGACTGCGTCGTAGTTGGCGTGAACTATCGACTTGCCGCGTTAGGCTGGCTGTTTGTGCCGGGTGAAACTGCAAATGTCGCTTTGCTCGATGAAGAAGCCGCCGTGCGCTGGGTCATCGACAATATCGAGCATTTTGGCGGTGACCCAGCGCGCGTCACGCTGATGGGGCAATCCGCCGGCGGCTTTAATATTGCAGCAATGCTGGCGCGTAAGCCTCTTTTTAACCGCGCAATTTTGCATAGCGCTTCACTGGGTCGCGGCTTTCGTGAAGCCGACCAAGCGGCGCACTTAAGCCGTGTGTTTTTGCAGGCCGCTGGTGCGCAGTCGCTTGAGCAGGCGCGTGCATTACCGGTGGCGGCCTTGCTGGCGGCACAACAATCTGAGGGGGTGATGGCTGCGTTGCAAGAAGAAGGCGCGAATCGCAGCTTGTTTTGCCCTGTGGTCGATGGCGAAATATTTGCGTCGCCGGTTGCACCCCTGATGCAGCAAGCCGCTACCCGTGCCGATATCTTACTAGGCTATACGCGTGACGAAATGGCCGCGTTTCCCGGAACACAACGCAATGCCGTCAGTCAGCAGCTTGGCGAAAAAATATTTGGTGCGCCGTCTCGGCAATGGGCGCAAGACGCCCGCGCGTCGGGGCGCGACGCTTGGGTCTTTGAATTTGCGTACGGGCCTAATCCAGAATTTGGCGCCTGTCACTGTATCGATTTGCCGTTTGTCTTTGGTAACCTTGAAAGCTTCACTGACGCTGCGATGTTGCAGGGCATGACGCCCGAACGTGGTCGTAGTTTGGTCGACGAGATGCAGACAGCTTGGATTGAATTTATTCATGGTCGCGCGCCCGGTTGGGCGCCTAGTCCGGTGGTGCATGTCTTTGAATAATGTTTTGAAAGGGTGATGAAGATGAGTGTTCAATTTCAACGGTTTCGCACGGCGATCTTTGCTGTGACAGTCGGTATTTTCAGCCTCGGTGTTTTTGGGGTGGGCGCCGCACGTGCACAAACGCCAAGTAGCTATCCTGATAAGCCCGTCAAAATCATTGTGGCCAATCCACCAGGTGGCCCGATCGACGTGATCTTGCGGGTCTTGGCGACGCGTCTTAGTGCGGTTTGGGGTCAGCCGGTGATTGTTGAGAATCGACCAGGGGGCGCAGGCATTGTGAGTACCACTGCAGTCGTGAAAGCTGCGCCCGATGGATACACGATTGGGATGGTGGCGGCCTCATCAATCACCATCATGCCGTTTGCGGTAGATAGCTTGCCCTACGATCCTGTCAAAGACCTGCAGCCGATTTCACTAGTGGCGCGTACGCCTTTCATATTTATTGTGCGACAAGATAGCCCGTTAAAAACTTGGCAAGACTTTGTTGAGCAGGCTAAAGCGCGCGATCTGACGATTGGGTCTTATGCGATTGGTTCTGCCTTTCACCTGATATGGGAACAGACCGCCCGGCGAGTGGGTATTAAGGCGGTCTATGCACCCGCTAACGCGGCGAGCAAAACCCAAGGCGATCTGGTTGGTGGGCAACTTGATATCGTGCTTGAAGCACCGTCTAGTGCAAAAGCAATGCTTGATGGTGGTCGGGTGCGTGCAATTGCAATTACAAGCCCTGAGCGTTTTGCCGGTTTGCCAGATACACCAACCTTGTCAGAGTCTGGCTTGCCTGGTTATTCGTCACTGCCTTGGCTCGGGTTGATGGGCCCAGCCGGGATCCCGGCAGACCGCGTCGCGCTGATTCAAAAAACCGTTGCGCAAATTTTGCAAGAGCCGGCCATACTCAAACAACTCGAAACCTTGGGTATGATGCCCGTGGGCAGTACCCCCCAACAAATGGCTGAGACGATTGCGCAAGACCGCTTATTGATGCAGCCTTTGGTAAAAGAGCTCGGTATTCGATTACAGTAATTTCAAGCGTATTTGATGCGCGAGTTAAGTTATTTTTTTCGCAACCGCTTTGGTTTTGGGCCTCGACTTTTTGTCTGACGCCCAACGATTACCTTGCGCAGAAGTCGTGCGTTTGAGTTCAACGCCGTATTGATAGAGGTCGGGTCTGTACTGAACGCAGATCAACTCAACAGGTCGCTCAAAACGGTCGTAGACAATGCGCTCGGATAGCAACAGGGCGGTGCCCGGCTCAACGTGTAGCGCCCGTGCCACCTCTGGCGTGGCCTGTACGGCTGAAATGACTTGCTCGGCGCGAGCGATCACGATGCCAGCACTTTCAAGAAGATCAATCAGTGGACGTGTCGACATTTGTTCGGTTTTGACTTGTCGACTGACAAAGGCGGGTAGGTGTGTGACGGCGTAAGAAAACGGTATATCGTTTAAGCGACGCACGCGTACCGACCAGAGTACGGACGCCTTGTGCTTGACTTTAAGCTTGGCGGCAACCTCTGTGCTTGCGGGTATGTGCTCGTGAGCCAGTAGGTCAACCGTGGTCGAGTCGCCCATGCGTCGATTGTTTTCAATCATGCCTTCGACGCCCGCGACCAACTGCGTGCTGGGGCGATACAGTGCGACGATTGATTGCTTGCCCTGTGTTCTGATGATGAGTCCGCGCGCAGCCAGTTCTTCTAACGCTCGTCGCGCCGTAATGCGAGAAACTTTTAGCGCGGCCTCAAGCTGACTTTCGCTTGGGAATACGGTGCCAGAATCAAAAGCACCCGCCAAGATCCGATCGCGTAAGAAAGAAAAAATTTGATGGTAAAGCGGACTGGGCAAGTTTTTGTTTGTACGAAAACTTGTCCAGTCTGTCTTGTTGACGCGAGCCGACAGGGGCTTTTTCGCTACGGTGTCTTTGGGTAGCGTTTTACTCATCGCTTCAGGTGCCTGCTATCTCGACATGGCGCGTGGTAACCACACGGCAATTTCTGGCCAGATGACCAGCAGCGCAACGACAAGAAACATGATCAGATGAAAGGGAATGGTGCCATAGACGACTTCAGAAATTTTTCCTTTCCAGATGCTCTGTATCACGAATAGATTGATTCCAACCGGTGGTGTGATTTGACCCATTTCAATAAACAACACCAAAATGACACCAAACCAAACAGGGTCAATGCCGTACTTAAGCAATACTGGATAGAGCAACGGAACGGTAATCACAATCATCCCGATGCTTTCAATTAAGCAACCCAGAATGGTGTAAAGAATAAAAAGACAAGCTAAAAATTCAAGACGACTTAAATTGAGCCCACCCAAAAAGTTTGTCAGATCGCGACCAACCCCTGCCATTGAAATTGCGTACGAAAACAAAAAGGCGCTGTAGACAATAAACAAGATATTGCCGCTGACCAACACGGTTTCAAACATGGCCTCACGAAAGGACTGCCAGTCAAGATCGCCCCAAATGCGGGCGATGATGATTGCAAACAGGCAGCCCACGCCCGCAGCCTCGGTTGGCGTGACGAGACCCATATAAATGCTTCCCATCGTGCCGCCGATGAGCAAGACAAAAGGCATGAGATCAAACAGCGCACGCGTCCATTCTTGTCTGGTAATCGCAGCAGTTTCACGTGGGGCGATTTCTGGCTTGAGGATGGCATGAATCGCGACATACAGCATAAACAGCCCAGTTAATACAAGACCAGGTATCACGCCTGCCATGAACAATTTGGCGATCGAAGTTTCTGTAAAGGTGCCATAGATAATAAAGGCCAGACTCGGGGGAATCATGATCCCGAGTGTTCCACCCGCAGCCAGGGTTCCGGCAGATAGCTTACGGTCATAGCCTCGTTGTAACAGTTGGGGCAAAGCAACCGAGCCAATCGCAGCGGCGGTGGCAACGCTTGAGCCACTAATTGCAGCAAACAAAGCGCACCCTGCAACGTTGGTCTGTAAAAGACCGCCGGGGATGCGTTTTACAAACAGCGACAGCGCCCGATATACGCTGAAACTTAAGCCGCTTTTCTCCATGATCAGTGCAAGCATGATGAACAGAGGAATCGCGGTGAGTGTAAAGCTATCCATACTGCCCCAACTCACCAGTCCCATGGCTTTCAGGCTACCAAAACCGCCATGTGTTGTGACATACAGCAACGAGGCAACGGTGATGGCAAACGGTACCCAAAGGCCTGAACATAGCAGCGCAACAAAAATACCAAAGATCAAAATAATTTCTGTGCTCGAGCTCATTGGTTTGCTCCTGAGGCGTTTTTGATGACCCGTTTGACATCACGCAATAACATCACGACCAGTGCCATGCATAGCAATGTGATCCCAAGGGGCATCACGAGTCTGGGGATCCAGAGCGGCGTCTCTAACAAGGTCGGCGCCAGGTCATTGCGCACGTAACTAGCGATGACAAAGTTAATGAGGTGATAGTCCAGGATCACTGAAGTTGCCAAGGCGATCAAAATAAAGATCACCATCAGTATGCGGTTTTGCTGCGCGGATAGGCGACTGGTGATTAATTCAACTTGATGAAAGCTATTGTGCATAGCACAACCAGCCAAGCTTAAAAAAGAGACGGTCACTAATAAATAGCCACCGAACTCTTCGGATAATTCGAGATTAAAGCCCATTAGTCGCGCGGCGACCTCTGCCACGACTAACAGCATCATCGCAAGCATGGCGAGCTGACAAAACACCATGGTGCCGTCGATAAATCCCTTGCCCCAGTAATGCTCTTCTGTACTGTTCGTCGTGGTGTTCATGGTTGACCTTTAGCGACCAATTGCTGCGCGGATTTTGCCAAGTGCCTCAACTGCGTCTGGGCCTTGCTTCTCTGCCCAGGTTTTCCAATAGGGTTCCATCATCTTCGCACCTAAGGCCATATCAGCAGCTGTTGCCTCAGTGATCTTCATCCCTTTGGCCCGTAGCGCAGCAGTCACCTGGTCTTCTTCTTCAAAAAGTGTTTTGGTATTCCAGGGCATCACATCAGCCACGATGTTTTTGAGCTTGACTTGAGTGTCGGGAGTTAACTTGTCGTAGGCTTTTTTATTGACGATGATGAAGGCGTTGAAGAAATTAGGTCCTAAGCGGTAGCTATATTTCAGCAAGTCACCCCAAATTTTTCCTCCGCCTGAGCTAGCAGTGAAGACGCCGCTGATGACACCCGTATCCAAACCTGAGGGCACCTCTTCAGCACCTAAGGTAGCGGGTACGCCGCCGAATTGGCGAACAAAGGCTGACTGCTCGGGCGAGGTCACGCGCATTTTTTGGCCTTTTAAGTCTGCCAACGATTCAAGCTTATTGCGCGACCACGAGACTTGTAATGGGTAGTAATAGCCGCCGATCACTTGCACCCCTTTTGAGGCGTAGGCTTTTTCAATGTAGGGCATCATGATTTTGAGGGCGATTTCAAGATGCTCGGTCGTGACTAATAGCATGGGCAGCTGCAGTAAGCCACCGATTGGAATATTGCCCTGATAGAGGCCATCATCACCGAGCTGCATGGTGCCTTCTGCAACAGCCTGAGTAATCGTGGTCGTTTTGATCGGAACGGCGCCCGCCAAATGGTAATTAATTTTTAATTCGCCGTTAGTTTCTTTGGCGACTCGTTCAGTAATAGTCTGTAAACCACGAGCGCCTGCCAACGTTGCTGCGGGGGCATAGGTGTAGGCGTTCCACTCAACCGCATGTGCCGAGTGGGTGAGCGAGAATCCTGCTGAAACAATGCTGATACTTGCTGCGAGTGCAATGCGAAGGCTCTTCATTTTGTTGACTCCTCAGATGCGGTGGATTGGACATAACGGCTCTCAAGCTCCATAAAAGCCGGGTACTCAAAAAGATTCCAAAGGCTGCGATGGTCGACCATGCGATCCGAGAATGCCGCGCTAGAGCCATTGCGTGCTAACTCTGTGTACAGCGCCTTGCCGACCGAGGCAATCACGCGAGTCATCGAATTCGGAAAGATCGCGATGCTGTAGCCCAAATCGGTGAGTTGATCAACGGGTAGCATGGGCGTGCGTCCCCCTTCAACGAGATTGGCGAGCGTGGGCACCTTGAGTTGTTGGTTGAGTAGACGCATCTCATCGGCCGATTCGGGCGACTCAAGAAAGCACACGTCAGCCCCCGCCTCGGCGTAGCGCTGCGAGCGTTCAATCGCCGCGTTGATGCCGAGATCACTGCGCGCATCGGTGCGCGCGATGATGACGACATTCGGATCGTGCCGCGTATCCACTGCGGCTTTAATACGCCCGACCATTTCTTCGGTCGAGACGATCTTACGACCGGGCTCATGTCCGCAGCGCTTGGGCCACTGTTGATCTTCGATCTGGATGCCACTGATGCCCGCGCGCTCGAACTCACGAACGGTACGAATCACATTTAGCGGCCCGCCATACCCAGTGTCGGCATCGGCAATGATGGGGATGGTTGTGACGTCCGCCATCCGCTTGGCCTGATCCACAATTTCGGCAAAAGATAACAGAGCAACATCGGGTGCCCCTAGACGCGTGATCGACACCCCTGAGCCGGTCATGTAAGCCGCTTTGCATCCGGCCTGTTCGGCCAGTCGAATCGTTAGGCAGTCAAAGGCGCCAGGCGCGACTAGGAGCGCGGGGTCAGCAATGAGTGCGCGCAGTTGTTGATTTTTGCCGGGATGAATACCCAGGGATAGAGGCATTGAGAGACTCATGTGAGGGCCTTTTGTTTTGCAGTTTGAATGGCCGCGAGAACGGCGTCACAGGTAAAGATGGGATAGCGCGCACGGAAAAAGTTTAAGGAACCTTCGTGGAGTAGGGCATTGGGAGTTGCGACAGCGTCTTCAAGTACGACCACGTAGTAGTCGTGATATGAGGCAGACCGCACTGTGGATTCGACACACCCTTCAGTCACTGTGCCTAAAATAATCACACTCTGAATGCCTTGTGTACGCAAGATGTGATCAAGATTGGTTCCGACAAAGCCGTCCGGGCGAAATTTCTCGACAACCCAGTCGCCTTTTTGAACAGTTAAGCCGTCTACAAATTCATAGCCCCAGGTTCCGGGCTTGGTGTAATCGGGCGCCTTGCCGTCGCGCGTCTTAAAACGTAGCCATGCCGGTGAGTCCATGCGGGCATCGGGCAGTGAGGCTTGGCGTAAAAAAATCGTACGCATTCCAAGAGCCTGTGCTTTAGTCACAAAATCAACCATTTTTTTGACGGCTGGTGCCATGCGTGCGACATCTTTTCCGAACTTTGCAAAGTGGCCGTCGACATGACAAAAATCATTTTGAACATCGACGACGATGACCGCAGTCCAGCGCGGATCAACAAGTTCGTCAAGGGTATCTAAGACTTCGCGACCCATGATAGTTTTCATTTAAGGCATCCTGTAATGACGCGTGTTTAGTCGCGTGTTATCGCGATTAAATTTGCTCGAGTGAAACGGGAAATAACTGTTCGTGATCATCAGCGGGCATCACGTGATACGCCGCGAAACGGTAAGCTGGGCCGCCGACCAATTCGGGCGGCGTAAACGGAAACGCAATGTTGCCGCCCGTGCACTGTCGACCTGAAAAACCCTGATGCAGAAAAAATTGTTTGAACGTTTTTGCTGCAGCCATGGCGAGGTCAGGTGTGCGTGCAATGATTTCGATCAAGACGAAGACCTCGCGCGCGGCTTGTACGCCGGGTGTTTGAGTCCAGAGTGCCACACCGTCTAAGCCGTAAAGTCTGGGATAAATTTCGTAGTCACCGGCGACAAGTCCGCGCGTCGTTTGTTCGACAGTGGCAAGGATCGGTCGCAGCTGCTCAATGAAGCGCGGGTCTGCAGTCCCTGCAAGCAGCACTGCACGATGACCCACCAAGGCGCTTCCTTCGACCTTGATCGTTGTGCGTATAGCAGGTTGCCAGGTGGCGCCCGTAACATGAGTTCGGCGCTCGTCAACCGCGGTGTAACGTGCGGCGTCTACCTTCAGTGTGCCGTCAGGCTCGGTAAAGCTAATCGGATCGGCTTGCTCATATAGGCTGTGTGCAGCGACTGAAAGTGGGGTGGCTCGCCGTGCCGGGTTCATGCTCTCAAGGGTAAAGCCCTTTGCATCGAGTGTGGCAAGCATCGCATCGCGCCCGCCGGGTTCGCAGCAAATAGATGTGCATTCAATGATTTTTGCCATATGCATGACATTTGCCATGTCAAAGCCCAGCATTTTTGGCAAGCTGGCAAAGACCGCTGTATCGCATGCTCTGCCAGCAATGATGACGTCTGGTTCTAGTGCGAGCGCACGTTCGAACGGCGCGCAGCCAACTTGACCAACAAGATGCGAGCAGGCATTTAAATCCGCCTGAGTGACAGGCAGATTGCCGCCAAGTGCTTTGAGTTCGCCCGCAGAAAGCGCTTGACCCACGCGTGCGGCAGTGAGATCAGAGCGAATCGTGGCAAGGCGAAAATGTAAGCTGTGTTCGCGTGAAATTTCGCGAATCATGTCCAGCGTTGCCTCAAGGTGAGGTGCTGCGCCTGCGGTACCTGCCGTACCAATAATGAGAGGTACGTTAAGCCTGCGCGCACCAAGGAGTACGGCAGTCAGATCGCGCTTAGTGATCGATGGGCTCGTCGCCATTTCACCTGAGCCTAAATACACCGGACCCGGGTCAACCGAGCCCATGTCACAGCCAATGAAATCGGGTTCGCGGGTCAAGCCGGCGGCGAGTGCTTGCTCGGGGATTCCGTAGCCTAATTGCCCAGAGGCCGAAAGCACCTTTAACACCGATGGTTTGCGTGTGAGTAAAGCTTTGACGGCGCTCATATTTCAAGATCCAGTAAAGGCACATGTTGTTGTGCGCCATAGACGTCGTGATCGCCCGGGGAGCCCGAGACAATTGCACGCGGCATCGCGATCTTGATTGCCCGCGCCGCTTGATAGGGTGTTACGGTCACGTCAGCAGATGACACGTTATAGAGTCGTGCTAGAGCAGCAGGCTGTAAAGTCGGTGCGAGCTTGGCGGCTTCAAACGCCTCGTCGGTCGGAAACATCAAATCAAAGGATAGGGTCAACGGCCCTGCGTTTTTACTGCGAATCACCGTGGCAATGTCTGTTAGTCGGGGCACGCTCGCTCCTTTATTATTATTCGTTTATTGACTTGTTATAACAAGTTGTACCTCAGTTGGCAAATCGAGGTGCAAGCGAGTGCTCCAACACCTGACGGCATTGGATTGATGTATCCGACCTTCAAAAGCACAGCTGCTTAGGTGTTAGCCGAATTTTTCGTTTAGCTCTGCCAACACGTCGGCGATAGACTCGACGTCAGCAAATTTCATGTCTAGATCAAACATGTTGGCCTGGTGGGCCTGAGGGCTGCGATCGCCGCAGGCCTCATCGACCAGAATGACTCTGAAATTATGAGAAAACGCATCGGTCGCCCCTGCGCGTACGCAACCAGAGGTAGAAATGCCGCAAATAATTAGAGTGTCGATTTTGTCGTAACGCAAAAAAGCCTCAAGAGGTGTACAAAAAAAACAGGAAGGCTTATTTTTCAAAATAATTCGATCGACTGGTCGTGGGGCGTAGGCGTCTGGCCATTGGTCAGCTCGGGGATCGCTGGTGTACTGAAAGGCATCGGGCTCTGCCAGCTTAAAGTTCCACGCGCCACGATAGGTCGGGTGGCTCCGATCATCACGCCGGCTGTAATAAATCGGCAGGTTAAGGGCACGAAAAGTCTCAGTGAGCGTGACTAGGGCACTGGTTACCGATTGCATCTCGCGTCCGCACATTGAATAGGCGGGGTCGACGAACATATGTGTAGTGTCTATATTTAGTAAAGCGACGCGCTCTCCCATGCCGATTCGTTGGGCAAAGCCGCCTTTACGGTAGGTTTCGAGTTCTTCGTCCGGCACGTAGCCGCGCCATTTTTCTAGTTTGTCCATCACATCTCCAATTGACCAATCCTGACGATTCTGTTGATATAGAGCGCAGAGCGTTTAAACAGGGTGTGGCTCGCCCGCGTTTATTTAGTTGTTTTAACGA
>CALCPT010000668.1 GCA_937897265.1 uncultured Alcaligenaceae bacterium | reverse complement strand
GCAATTTAGCGTTTTTGTGGCAGCCGAGCGGGCTAAGTATCAAGAGCTGGTTAAGCTCTCGGGTGCGACGAATTAGCGATCAAGAACGAGCCAGGCATACAAGTACAACTCACTAACCTGGCCGATTTTGTCGTAAGCTTTCGCCCGCATCAGGCGATAGCCGCCAGAAAGAAAAACACGGCAAGGCGCACAACACGCCAATCACTAAAAAGCCAACAACAACGTCAGCAGCGATGAGTTCGTTTGAGCCTCGCCACAGCATACTTAGGTGTAGCGCCTCTGCCGCTACACCAACCCCTAAGCTCACCCCAAGTTGTTGACCCATTGCGGCAAAGCTGCTTGCGCGACTCATGCTAGCTTGAGAGATATCTGCGTAAGCTAAGGTGTTGATCGCCGTGAACTGTAACGACCTAAAAAAACCTCCGAATAGCAACACGCCAATCATGATGACGGCCGGTGTAGATGCTGTAAAAAAGGCGCAACTTGCAAGGCTGGCTCCGGTAAAGAGGGCGTTGACCGTTAGTACACGGCGATAGCCCCACCGATCAAGGATGCGCGGCGCCGCAATTTTCATGGCCATCGCTCCGACCGCACCAGCGAAGGTGATGAGGCCTGCTGAGAGTGCGCTGAGCCCAAAGCCGATCTGTAGCATTAAGGCCAATAAATAGGGGACAGCACCCACCCCGAAGCGACAAAGATTGCCAGCAATCGTTGAGACTCTGAATGTGTGAATTTTCAATAAGGATAAATCCAAAATTGGATCCGAGTGGTGCAGTGAGTGCCAGTAATACAGTCCGCCTGAAATCAGACCTGCCGCAATCAGGCCGCAGGACGCCAGCACGGAAGGCCCGCCTTGACCTAAGGACTCAAAGCCCCCGACCAAGGTCGCCATGCACAGTGCGCTGAGAAAAAATCCTAGCCAGTCCAGAGGGTGAGCTTGCTGATCATTGGGTAATTCACGTACAAAACGCAAAATCATCCAGATGCCCAAGATGCCAATAGGAAGGTTGATTAAAAAGATCCAGTGCCACGAGGCATAGGTCACTAAAAAACCGCCGAGCGGAGGGCCAGCCATTGGCCCAATCAGGGCTGGCATTGATAAAAAGGCCATTGCCTTCAGGAGTTCGTGTTTAGGGATTGTGCGCAGCAGAATAATTCGTCCGACGGGTACCATCATGGCTCCCCCAATGCCCTGAACAATGCGCGATAAGACAAGCTGTGTCAGAGAGGTTGACAGCGCACAGGTTAGAGAACTAAGCGTAAAGAGAGCGATCGCGGCAATAAAGACGCGTCTGGCTCCATAGCGATCAGCAGCCCAACCACTGATGGGGACAAAGACGGCAACGGCTAGCAGGTACGAGGTGATCGCAATATTCAGGCGTACGGGGTCGGCGCCTAAATCAGCTGCCATGGTTGGTAAGGCTGTCGTGACCACCGTTGAGTCGAGCATTTGCATGAGCAGCGCGCAACCGACGATAAAGGGTAGCATTCGCTCGGGTTTCGCCCTATCTTGGGGCGCAGGTGAGGCGGGTTGTGGGCGGTTTAGCCCAGATGGAGTCGTCGACATCGCGGCAATCTTAGGGGGTCAAGGCACTAATCATCAGGGGTCAGGCTCTACAGTACACTAAGCACTAGTCCAATTATTTATAAAAATGCCATGGCCGAGAATTACACTTCAGAAATTACCCAATTTCTTCAGGCTTACAAAGCCGCGCACACCGATGTCGAACAACGCCAGCGTGATGGGCGCGCGCGCTTATGGGATAAGCCGCAAGACCCCGAGCTGGCCGAAGGGTTCAAACAGGCTCGGGTACGTCAAAGCCCTTACGTGTATCAAAATAGTTAGTTTTCATGGCTTCGACACAAGTTTCGGGCGATAGTCTGAATGCGCTTGTAACGCCCTCGGTCGATACGACTCCTGATGTCATCGATGCGGTTGCGCTTGCCCGTTTGTATGGCGAGCCGTTGTTTTCGTTGCCCACCGATCTGTATATTCCGCCCGATGCGCTTGAGGTGTTTCTTGAAACTTTTCAAGGCCCTCTAGATTTGCTGCTTTATCTCATCCGCAAGCAAAACTTCAACGTACTTGATATTCCGATGGCCGAGGTCACGCGGCAGTATTTGTCCTACGTTGATCAGATCCGGATGCACAATCTAGAGCTTGCGGCAGAGTACTTGTTGATGGCCGCGATGCTGATCGAAATCAAAGCTCGCATGTTGTTGCCAGTTAAAAAATCCGACACTGGGCAAGAGGCAGAGGATCCGCGCGCCGAGCTTGTGCGTCGGTTGCTTGAATACGAGCAAATTAAGCTAGCGGCTCAAAAGCTAGAGGCCTTGCCTCAATTGGGTCGTGACTTTCAACGCGCTCAGGCATTTGCAGACTTGCGTGTTGAGCGCGCCTTGCCTGACGTAAGCGTTGAAGATTTGCGACAGGCCTGGATTGATATCTTGAAGCGTGCGAAGCTCAATGCACATCATCACATCACTCGCGAGCAATTGTCAGTGCGCGATCATATGACGCATATTCTGCGTCGCCTCAACGGGGTTCGTTTTATCGAATTTGGTGCGTTGTTTATGGAACGTATTGCTGAGGGTGCGCCTACCGCTGTTGTCGTGGTGCATTTCTTGGCCTTGCTCGAACTTGCGCGCGAAACCTTATTAGAAATTACTCAAGCTGAACCCTACGCCCCGATTTATGTGCGTTTGGCCTATACCAGCGCGGCAGTTTAGATCGCGCTTGGCCGAGACACGGAGACAAAGAATTGAAGGTTGTTCATACCATCCAAGAGTTGCGTGACCAATTGCGCGGACAGTTGCGCGTGGCGTTTGTGCCAACAATGGGTAACTTGCACGAAGGTCATTTGGCGTTGATGAAACTCGCGCGACAGCACGGTGACCCAGTCGTAGCAAGTATTTTTGTTAATCGCTTGCAGTTCGCCCCGGGCGAAGATTTTGAAAGATATCCACGCACCTTACAAGACGACATTAAAAAGCTTCAACGCGATCGTGATGTGTATGTGTTGTTTGCCCCAGATGAACGTGAGCTTTACCCCGAACCGCAAAACTATCGTGTGCAACCTCCTCAAGAGCTGGGTGACATTCTTGAAGGTGAACATCGCCCTGGATTTTTTGGTGGCGTGAGCACGGTGGTGCTAAAGCTTTTTTCTTGCGTTCAGCCTGGCGTGGCAGTCTTTGGCAAAAAGGATTACCAGCAACTCATGGTGATACGTAATATGTGCCGCCAGTTTCAGTTACCCGTTGAAATTCTGGCTCATGAAACGGTGCGGGCTGAAGATGGTTTGGCCTTGTCATCGCGCAACGTTTATTTGCAGCCGCACGAGCGCGCTGAGGCACCGCAACTCTATGCCGCGTTACAGACTGTGCAACAGAGGTTACGGGCCGGCGAGCTCGACACCACTAAGCTCGGAAATGACGCTGCGAACGCGTTGCAGAGTCGAGGCTGGCAAGTCGACTACATAGCGATTCGTCGCCAGCGTGATCTGAATAAACCAACGCCTCAAGACCTTGCGGCGGCAGAGCCGTTAGTGGCCTTGGCAGCGGCCAAATTGGGCGCAACCCGCTTAATCGATAATCTCGAACTCTGAGCGTCAGCGGGCCAGCCTAGGGTTAATCCGCCTGTCAGATTTGACAGCTATTCGAGTTTGGCCCCCCATGACAGACTGTGCTTCGTGTTGACACGGAGGCAGTATGAAATTTTCAGAAAATAGGGCTGGCAGTGGCTGGAAAGCGCTGACTGCGCGCGAGCGAGATGTCATTCACCCTGTCGCCGAGGGTAAGTCTAATAAGTTAATCGCAAGTGAGTTGGGCATCTCGATGCGCACGGTTGAGGCGCATCGTGCTCGTATCTTTTACAAAATGGGGGTACGCAACGCCGTGCAATTAGCCCGAACAGTTTGCATCAGTCCTGAGCCCGCGCAAGCGACTGAGCTGGGTGTTAATCAACCGACTGACCTTGGCTGGATTCCAGATCAGGTCGATTAGGTCTCGCTGGGCGCCAGTCGGTTGCTTGGGGCTAGAGATTAAGGGCAGTTTGGTGCTGGCTTGCCTTTTAACTCATCGATGGGGTCAAGATCAGGCTGACGCGAAAGATTGTAGGTGAGGTTGGCTGTACTACCGTTCATTGAAATCAGTCGCAGCGTATTGCCCGAGGTCATTGCAAGCTCGGCGCGTACATTACCTTGATTATTCAGCAACACCACGCGCGGTACAGCCTGGGCTGACGCTCTCCAGCAGCCTTGGTCGGTTTGTACGGCACTGTTCTTGCTGCTTTGCTCTAGGTAGGCAGCGCGTGCGCGCCAGCGGCCATTGGGCGCCAGCGTGATGGTCACGCGTTGCGCTGAACATTTCATTTCGGGATGAAAACAAGGCAAGGTACCGGCAAAGCTTTGAGGCTCGGGGATCAAAGAGGCTTGCAGGCTTTCGGTTGGTGCTGTGGTTGCGCTCGAAGCTGAGTCAACACTTGCGCTTGAGGGGGGCGCATCAGCAGGGGCGTTTGCGCTGTCATAAGTTGCCGCACTAGTCGGTGCGCCTGAGGTCACGTTGGTACCGGCGATTTGTCCGGGTGTTGTTGAACGCGGATTTGCCGCAACCGCGCTTGGAGCCGGCGCTGGTGTCGTTGTTGCCGCAGCTCGGGTCGCCGTGCTTGGTTGCTGCAGATTAATTTGGATCTGGCTTGGGGCACGCAGCGTTTGGTTGTTATAGATGCCATCGCCTTGAGCGATCGCGTCGGTGGTGGTGCTGGCCGGAGGCGGGTCGTAGTAGCCGGCCTGCTGCATTTGTGCACAGCCCGTTAGCCCGATCGCCACCAAAGCGATCAGGTGAGGCCGAAATTTTAATGCCTGCGGGGCGAGTCGCCCTGTGCTTTGAAACATGATCGAGACTTCCTAATTCAAGAAACTTCAAGGATTCTATGCATTCTACGCATTTGCCACCGTCCATGCACAGTAACTTCGCACCAAACGGTTATGTTTGAAAGATTGATGACTGCTTTGGTCATTGGACTCCCCCTCGGAGTGCTCAGCGCGTTGATTTTGGCTCCTCTGGCGCGCGAGTTGTCCGGGCGCTTAAGTTTGCAGTTCTCGGCGACCGATACGCGGCCCGCGAGCCTAGGCGTGCGGGCGACGGGCGCCAAACATTGCTTAGATTGGATGTTTCTGGGCAGTTTGTGCGGTTGCTACGTGTTCGCGGTGCTGAACTGGGGGGTCAGTTGGCATGCTTGGATGGCGGCAATCTTCTGCGCGACCTTACAGGTACTGGCGCGGATTGATGCGCAGACTCGCCTTTTGCCTGACATCCTGACGCTTCCACTACTCTGGGCGGGCTTACTGTTTCATTGGTCAGGTGGGTGGGTCGAGCTAGACGATGCCGTAGCGGGTGCCGCTGCGGGCTACGGAGTCCTATGGCTCATTTGGGCGATGTTTCGGGGCTTCAGTGGTCGTGATGGCATCGGCTTTGGAGATTTAAAACTCGCGGCCGCAAACGGAGCCTGGCTTGGGGTAGAAGCCTTGCCCTGGGCGCTGTTGGTGGCTTCGTTGGCGGCCTGCTTAGCCGCTTTGTTCGGGCGCGCGAGTAGACGCCTCAAGCGGTTCGAGGCCGTCGCGTTTGGCCCTTATTTAGCACTAGGCGCTATCCTCGTGCTATTTTGTACCCAAAATAGCTTGTCAGCTCTTTGATTTAGGCCCTGACAGGCCAGCTTGTAAGGTAAATATGCAGACTTCGAAGTTTAAATTGGGCCTGACCGGAGGTATTGGTTCGGGCAAGACGCAGGTCGCCAACTTGCTTGCCGGCTGGGGGGCGTCGGTAATCGATACCGATTTGATCGCCCACAGCCTGACCGCGCCAGCCGGACGAGCCATTGACCCGATTCGACAAGCCTTTGGTGCTGAGGTGATTGAGCCCTCAGGCGCCTTAAATCGAGCTCGTATGCGAGAGTTAGTGTTCACTGACCCAGCTCGACGGGTTGAGCTAGAGGCGATTTTGCATCCGTTGATTGCCCAGACCGTACGTCAAGAGGCTGACCAGGCGCAGGGGCTCTACCTTGTATTTGTGGTGCCATTGTTGGTTGAGTCTGGTCGCTGGCGTCAGCAAATTGATCGCCTGTGCGTGGTGGATTGCGACCAGGACACTCAGATTCAGCGAGTACAGGCGCGTAACGGTATTGAGCTTGCGACCATCCGCAATATTCTGGCTGCGCAAGCCACCCGTGAGCAGCGGTTAGCGGTCGCTGATGATGTGATTGACAACTCGAAGGCGGTTTCAATGGAGGCCCTTGAAAAACAAGTATTGGTGTTGCATCAAGGGTGGTGTAACCTTGCAGAACTTGCGTTAAATCGTGCGCACTAATTTGCTAACCACAGATCAATACATACAACTATTGTGATTTTGTTCGAATATCCTTTCAATGAACGTGTGCGGGCGCTGTTGCGCCTCGAGTCATTGTTTGATCGAATGATATTTTTCGCGGGCTTAAATGACGCCCGTCAGCACCAAGTTGCGCTTTCTTCCTTGTTTGATCTGTTGGATGCTACCGAGCGCACCGACATTAAAGGCAGTGTTTTACAAGATCTTGAGCGCCAACGAACGGTGCTGATTGGGTTAAAGGATCACCCCGGTGTCGATGCAAAAACTCTGACCAGTATGTTGACCGAAATTGAGAAAGCTGCCGCGAATCTGAATGCGAGTGGTCGGACTGGGCAGTCGCTGCGCGAAAACGAATGGTTAACTAGCTTGCGCGGACGTTTGGTTGTGCCAGGTGGAGGTACTCAGGTAGATATGCCTTCGTTTCATGCCTGGCAAAGTTTGCCTGACACTCAACGTCAGGCTGATTTACAGCGTTGGATCTCAACTTTGATGCCAGTGCATATTGGCATTGCGATCGTCTTACGACTGTTGCGCGAATCGGGTGAGGCGGTTAAAGCGGTGGCACCCCAGGGGGCCTACCAGCAAATGTTGGCGGGTAAAACGTATCAGCTCTTGCGTGTCTGGGTCGATGACACTGCTGGTGTGTTTCCTGAGATCAGTGCCAATAAGTATATGGTCTGGATCCGCTACTCAGCGCAGCTAGGTGATCAGCGACCGCAGGCTGTGGCACAGGATGTTGCCTTCAAAATGACCCTTTGCGCCCTTTAAGGTCGCCCGGAAACACCCATGGTTGAACGTCTTTCAACGCGCTCTTTTGTGCGCTCACCGCTTTTATGGATCGTCACCGCAGCGTTGGTTGCGCTTGCAGTGTGGTGGTTCATCCCGAGTGCTTCGACCACGACGGCAAAGAAGGGGCCGCCAGCTGGCTTTGTGCCGTCTGTTCCGGTAAAGGTTGAAGCGGCTCGCGTGCAAGACTTGGACATTTATTTGCGCGGACTTGGTACCGTCACGGCGTTTAATACGGTCACGGTGCGCAGCCGTGTACAAGGTGAATTGATCGAAGTCTTGTTCAAAGAGGGCGAGCAAGTCAAAGAAGATCAGTTGCTCGCCAGAATCGATCCTCGTTCGTTTGAGGTAGCTCTTGAACAGGCACTCGGTCAGCAACAACAAAATGAATCTCAATATCAAAACGCCAAGCGTGACTTGCAACGGTATCAAACGTTACGCAAACAAGATTCAATTGCACCTCAGATGCTCGATACCCAACTGGCGTTAGTGAGCAAGTTTGAGGGGCAGCTCAAAAGTGATCAGGCTGCTGTGAATAGCGCTCGACTACAGTTGGAGTACACACGTATCACCGCACCGATTGCAGGTCGCCTCGGTCTGCGGCGTGTGGATGCGGGCAATCTGATCAATGCCAATGACCCGCTGGGCTTGGTGGTTATCACGCAGACACAACCGATTGCCGTTTTATTTACGTTAGCCGAAAACGATTTGCCTGCCGTGCGTGCGCCCTTGCTTGCAGGTCAAACTCTGACAGTGCAAGCGTACGATCGGTCTGATCAAGTGCAGCTCGCTCAAGGCGAGCTGATGACGATTGACAATCAAATTGACGTGACAACGGGCACAGTCAAGCTGAAGGCGCGATTTACGAACGAAGCGGATGCGTTATTTCCAAATCAGTTTGTGAATGTACGCATGAAGGTGAATACCGTGAAGGATGCGTTAACCATTCCATCGGGAGCATTACAGCAGGGCAATCAAGGTGCGTTTGTTTACGTCATTCTGCCTGACGATACCGTCGCGGTGCGAGCCGTAAAAATAGGTGCACGTAGTGGTGATCGGGTGGCGATCCTTGATGGTGTACAGGTCGCAGAGCGGGTCGTGCTTGAGGGTACTGATCGGTTACGCGCAGGCGCAAAGGCACGTGTGATTGGTAGCCCTGAGGGAGTGGGTAGCCGTTCGCCTGGCGCTGGCGGGCGCAGTTCTGCTGGGGCGCCCAATGCGCAACCTGCTAGCCAGCAGGGCACCACTGCGGCACCGGCCCGGCCGTGAACCTGTCTCGGCCGTTTATTGTTCGGCCTGTTGCCACCACACTGGCGATGGTGGCGTTGTTACTGTCTGGGCTGATTGCCTATCGTTGGTTACCAGTCTCATCGCTCCCCGAAGTCGACTATCCCACCATTCAATCGACCACTTACTATCCGGGCGCTAGCCCTGATGTGATGGCAGCGCTTGTGACCTCGCCGCTTGAGCGGCAGTTTGGACAGATGCCTGGGTTGCGGCAGATGTCGTCTAGCAGCGCTGCTGGCACCTCTGTTATTACGTTGCAGTTTGCGTTGTCCTTACCACTGGATGTAGCCGAGCAACAGGTGCAAGCCGCCATCAATGCCGCCAGCAATTTGTTGCCGCGTGATTTGCCGGCGCCGCCTATCTACAATAAGGTTAATCCGGCGGATGCTGCGGTATTGACCTTGGCGGTGACGTCACCCACTGTACCTTTGCCTCAAATACGGGATTTAGTTGATACCCGCATGGCGCAGAAGATCTCTCAGGTAGCGGGTGTAGGTTTGGTGACTGTGGCGGGTGGGCAGAGGCCCTCATTGCGCATCCAGGCAAATCCGCAGGCGTTGGCCGCCTACGGTTTGACGCTGGCCGATGTGCGGGCAGCGGTGGTCGGCGCCAACGTTAATCAGCCCAAAGGCACGCTCGATGGCGCGGTGCGCTCGACTACGATCAACGCCAATGATCAGCTTAAAACACCGCTTGAGTACATGAACTTGGTGGTGTCTTATAACAATGGTGCACCGCTGCGACTCTCAGATGTCGCCGTCGCGGTGTCCGAGGCTGAAGACGCACGTCTTGCAGCCTGGGCCGACACTGAGCCTGCAATCTTACTCAACGTACAACGCCAACCTGGCGCAAATGTCATTGAGGTGGTCGATCGCATACAAAAACTCTTACCGCAATTACGCGTGGCGTTGCCGGCCACTCTTGATGTGAAGGTGATGTCAGATCGAACGCAGACGATTCGCGAATCGGTGCGTGATGTGCAGACTGAGCTTTTGCTTGCAATTGGCCTAGTTGTTTTGGTGACGTTTGTATTTTTGCGCACCTTGACGGCGACTTTGATCCCTAGCATCGTGGTGCCGCTTTCGTTGGTGGGCACATTTGGCGTCATGTACTTGATTGGGTTTAGCATTAATAACCTGACCTTAATGGCGCTGACGATTGCGACTGGTTTTGTGGTCGATGATGCGATTGTGATGATCGAAAATATCGCCCGCTATCTCGAACGCGGCGACACTCCCATGCAAGCTGCACTTAAAGGTGCTTCGCAAATTGGTTTTACGCTGGTGTCCTTGACGGTGTCCCTGATTGCAGTCCTGATACCTTTGCTCTTTATGACTGAAGTGGTGGGGCGACTTTTCAGAGAGTTCGCTGTCACGCTTGCGGTTGCGATTTTGCTGTCATTACTCATCTCTCTGACCCTCACGCCGATGATGTGCGCGCGTTTGTTGAGCGCAGAAAAGGAAGGCCACAAGCCCGGTTATTTTGCACGGCTATCTGACGGCATTTTTCACTGGATTCAGTCATTCTACGCCAGCACGCTGCACATCGCTCTTCGGCATCACTGGCTCACATTGACTGCGCTTATTGGCATCGTTGGACTCACCGGATGGTTGTATGTCACGATCCCCAAGGGCTTTTTCCCGCAGCAGGATGCTGGCCTGCTCATTGGTGGCATCAGCGCGGATCAGAACATCTCGTTCCAGGCCATGCGCGAAAAAATCATCGAGATCGCCAAGATTGCGCAGGCAGATCCGGCGGTTGAAAAGGTGAATGCAAGCTGCGGTTCTGACTCACGC
>CALCPT010000667.1 GCA_937897265.1 uncultured Alcaligenaceae bacterium | reverse complement strand
TCGCGCAGGCAAGACTGAAACCTTCAAAACCCGTAGCCAAGAGATGGGCTACGTGCAAGAGCTCAAAGCCTTTGTCGACTGTGCGGCTGGCCGTCAACAACAGCCTGTTGCAACAACCGAACTCTTTGCCACGATGGCCGTCATCTTTGCCATAGAGCGCGCCCTGGCAACCGGGCAAGTCGTCGAATCCAAAACGATTTACTCCCCTCAAGCATGAAGATATTGCTCGTCACCGACTCGTACCCACCCGAGATTCGGTCAGCCTCGCACTTGATGCTTGAGTTAGCCCAAGAATTAACGGCCCGCGGCCATGAAGTCACCGTGATCACCACTTGGCCCGAGTACAACCTTGACCAACGCGAACAACAAAAACACTTTAACGAACTAGAAACTGAGGGTTCGATCAAAGTCATTCGCGTCAAAACCTTGCCGCATCACAACGTGAACTATGTCGTGCGGGCACTGTCGCAATTATTGATGCCAGTGCAGTTTTTACTCAAGCTACGTCGGTACAAAGTTCAAGCCGATGCAGTCGTGGTGTACAGCCCGCCTCTGCCTCTGGCCTTTGTAGGCAGTTGGCTTCGACGCAAAGGGATGCGCAACCTGCTAAACGTGCAAGACCTCTTCCCACAAAATGCCATTGACCTTGGTATTTTACGAAGCAAGATGCAGATTCGATTTTTTAGGGCTCTTGAGCGCCTTGCCTATCGCACCGCTGATATCGTGACGGTGCACTCAGAGGGCAATCAAAAAATGCTACTTGAGCAAAACCCTAATATCAGCAGCAAATTACGCATTCTGCATAACTGGGTGGATGTCGATCATCATGCCGTAAGTGAAACTGGCGGTGATTACCGAAAGCAGTGGGACATTAAACAAAAGTACGTAGCCGTCTTTGCTGGCGTGATGGGGCCTTCGCAATACCTTGAGCTGATTCTCGGCGTTGCTGAACGCCTGCAAGAGCAAGAAGATTTGTTGTTTTTATTAGTGGGCGATGGCAAAGAAAAAGAACGCCTTCAACAACTGGCCAAAGATAAGAATTTAAGCAACGTCAGGTTCGAAGGGTTTATTTCACGAGACACCTACCCTGACTTATTGAACGCCTGCGATATTGGGCTGGTGTGTCTGAGCCCACAAAATCAGACACCCGTTGTTCCAGGAAAAATCATGGGACACATGGCGGCAGGCTTACCTGTCGTCGCGTTTTTGCATACAGCAAGCGACGGTCATGCACTCATTCGTGATGCTCAGTGCGGTATCTCGGCTCACTCTGGCGACTGGGATGCTTGCGCACAAGCACTCGCCGAATTGATGAAACAAAGCCAAAGCTTTGAACAACTCGGTCAGGCGGGTCTCGAATACGCTAAGACACATTTTTCAAAAGAGGTATGTGTCAGCCAACTCGAAGCCATGCTAACGCCCCCTATAGCGACTTAGTCGCTTCACGACCTGCCATGCATATAAACGAAAATCGCTGGCCCAACTTATCTCTTCTCTTATTTAGCTTGCTGCTAGGTCTTTATCTTTTTTTTCACAATCCATCGCTCAGCGCAGCGTTTGAGTCGAGTGATAGCAATATTGAATGGTATGCAGTTTTTTCAAAAAACATCTTTCATCCAACAACCAGTTATATCGCTGAATCAATTTTGCTGCCGTTCTTTGCGAAGCTTATCGGCGCAAGTGCCTCAACAGCAAGCTATCGCGTACTGTGCGCGCTGATCACCATCTCGATCTTGCCTCTGCTAGCCGCCGCCTCGCACAGGTTTTTCAACAGCACGTCAAAGGCTTTTATATTCGTTGTACTGTTTGGCGTGAGCTTTACCTACCTTGCAAATTATCGCTTTGGCTTTCCTGATCCGCTCACCATCGCGCTGCTTTGTTTCACCGCACTTCAGCGACGACCACTCGCCCTATTTTTAGGTGCCCTACTAGCAGGTCTGTCACACTTTTCAATGAGCTTAATTTCATTGAGTGCGCTGTCGTTACTTGTTATTACGCTGCCGACCCTCACCAAAGACACCAAACTTAAAACGCTTAAGGCGGTGTGGCTGGGGTTGCTCGTCAGCAGGCTGTTACTCGCACTCTGGTTTTATTTATTTGAGTACAAACTCACCTCACGTGTTGACGTCGTGCTCGATGGTGGTTTGACACTTTTTATCAATCATCACAAACAATCGCTCTCAGCATTTTGGCTAACGCCTGGCCTGATTTTTTTATTGAGCTATTTTTTAAAATTGTTTTTTTTTATATCTTAAGTGTAGAGAAATACTATATATATGTGTAGATGTTAAAATAATTGCAATAAATAACTTTTATTGCAGAAATATCACTGTTTTTCGTTTATGACCCCTGATTTTGAGGGTGGGGACAGTGTTGCGAAATAATACGTTTTTCATACGGTATACGAGTA
>CALCPT010000666.1 GCA_937897265.1 uncultured Alcaligenaceae bacterium | reverse complement strand
GGCATCCGCGGCACGCGCAGAGGCGAGCGCTGCATCTGGATAGAGTTTAGTAAAGACAGCATTGGCGGCCTTGCTCGCTGCCCCTTCGAGCGCCTCGGCTACTAGCGCTTCGCGTGAAGTCTCTCCGCGCGCGAGGCTCTGATTGAGCTGATCGATAGTTTGAGTGATGTGCGTCATGATGAACAATAAAAATTTAGAAAAACGTTTGTTTGAAAGGCAGCTTAGCTCAGGCAAGATCCCGTTCGTTGGCCTCGGCGCCGAGTATTGCTACCACGCGATCACGACACGAGCGGCAACACGTCAACCGAGTAGCGATGTTTGATACTACGCTTGCGTCGAGGGTCACGGATTTCGAGTTCCATTTGGGTCGCTGGCCGGATGCCTTCGCCCTTGGCATTTGGGAGTGCGCCAAGCGTGCCGCACGAAACAAAACTTCCTTCGTCAACTTGAGGGCCCGCGAAGCAACCGTTACGCAGCGATTCAAGCGGCCGGATCGAAGCGAAGGTACCTTTCTGATAATCCACCCATTTGCCATCCTCAAAAATGCGTGAGATCAGCTCGAGTTCGTCTTGATACCCCGACACGTCAGACCACCGCCAAGCAGATGTTCCTGTGGGTTTAGGACACAACTGTTTAGACACGGCAATCGAATACGTTTCAACCCGACGATCAGTGTGATCAGAGCCAACGGTCAGCCACCACTCACCACCTGAGTAAAACAAAACTGGCTCAACCTCGCCCGAACTATCAGAACCGACAACTTCGATCGTATCGGCTTGCGTTAGCAACAAGGCACTGCCACGGTAATAAAGTGGCACGGTAGAAGGCGCGGGTACACCAATCAACCCGAGCTCATGAATATGATGCTCGATCGCAGCCGCGTCCCGCCCGGTCCAGCCTGCAATCACATAATGCCTGGGAGCAACCGCCGCTAGCGTTGTCGTCACCGTGCCGTCGGCACCAATAGCTTCGCACGAAAAATACAAGTGAGGTTTCAGCATGAAGATTCAAAAATTGAGAGGGTTGAAAAACTCAAGACAAGACCGAAGGTAACCATAACGCGATCGCCGGAAATATCATCAAAATAACAATGGCCAACATGTAAACAAACATAAAAGGCATCACACCAGAAAAAACATCTGTGATCGGCCCCGGTTGTCGTCGCATGCCCTGCAAGACATACAGCACAGTGCCATCAGGCGGACTAATCATCGCGATCTCGACCAGCATTGTGATGACCACACCAAACCAGATTGGATCGTAGCCCAAGGCTTTTACCACTGGAAACAATAACGGCACGGTACAAATCACCATCGACAAACCTTCCATGAAGGTGCCCAGTGCCAAATAAAATCCAATGATGATCAGCATAATCGCCCAACCTGGCAGAGGTAGGCCGGTTAAAAATTTTGCCAACATTTGCGGCACACCCAAGGCCGACAAAATGTAATTCAATACGTAGGCACCAAATAAGATCAGTGCAATCATCGAAGTTGTACGCGCAGTGGCGTGCAACGACTCAGCGATCATTTTCCAGTTGAGTTTGCGATCAACGAGGGCCAGGATCAAGCTGCCTGCCACGCCAAGCGCCGCCGATTCGGTTGGCGTTGCCAAGCCCGCGTAAATCGTGCCCAACACAAGCCCAATTAACAAAGCTGTTGGCAATAAGTCAGACAAACTTGCCAACTTGTGACGCCACCTCACGCCCAACGCGCTTGGATCGGCACGCAGCTTAAGCTTGTAGCTGTAGTAAAAAATTACCAAAATGAATAGGATGACCACCAAAATACTTGGTCCGATAGCCGCAATGTATAAGGACCCGACCGAAGTTTCGGTGATCAAGCCATAAATAATAAAAGTGATTCCGGGCGGGATCAGATTGCCCAACGCTCCGCCAGCAGCAAGCGACCCCAAGACTAATTTTGGCGGGTAATGGCTTTTTTCAAAATAGGGCAAAGCAACCGAGCCCATGGTGGCTGCCGTTGCTACGCTTGAACCCGCTACGGCAGAAAAAACACCACAAGCCAAGATATTCGTGTGTAACAAGCCTCCGGGCAAACGTCCCATCCAGACATTCAAACCACGGTACAAGCGCTCGGATAGCCCCGCACGCAACATCAGCTCGCCCATCAATAAAAAGAGCGGCACCGATACCAAGACAAAGTTGGTGGACGGCGCCCAGATCATCTCACCTAAAAAATTCCAAAACGGTCGATCTGAAAGCGAAAACCCAGCTAATAGAGCAAGGGACGACAACGCCGCCCCAACATAGATACCACCCGCAAAAAAGCTTGCGAACGCAAACAACACTGCGAGCAAGGCCCACCAAGGCACAGCAGTCGCCGACATTGCAGCGGCGGTGTCGGCACCACCAAACAAGCTCGCGCCACCAATCACGATCGCCATAATCACAATAAAAACGATCGCAATCATTTGGTGCCC
The DNA here is from genome assembly GCA_937897265.1 of uncultured Alcaligenaceae bacterium. Taxonomy (GTDB): domain Bacteria; phylum Pseudomonadota; class Gammaproteobacteria; order Burkholderiales; family Burkholderiaceae_B; genus Zwartia. Next base: position 2,100 of record CALCPT010000666.1, on the reverse strand, counting down.
TGTTTGTGAGGCGACGACACGCCAGGCGCTTGCATGTGTCTCTGCGCTTGTGCAACAGCGTCGAGTGTTTCTGCAGCCTCATCCTCGTAGGTACGCGCCATTAAAGCGCGATCCATCGCATCAAGATTGCCCCGCGCCAACTGCGCGACCGAACGCAAGGCCAACGCAAAGGCTGCTAGTAATAACAACACAAAGCCAGCAGCCCAGATGCCTTGAGGCAACACCAATGGGGTACGTAAGGTGGTGAGATCGGTCGCGTTAAACGCAAACGAATCTTTGGCAATAGACACTGCGCCGTAAACATAAAAGCCCGTTGACACCACTAACGCGAGCAGCGATGCCAAATGCAACCACACCCGAACGCGCAAGGGCATACGCTGCACCAAAACATCGATGCGCACATGACCTCGCTCAAACAGCGTACCCGCAAGCCCCCAACTCATACCGACAGCCATCAGATAGCCCGTCAATTCGATAGTTGACTCGGTTGAAAACCCGAGTACTTGCCTGGCAAAAATATCAAAACAGATCAGTACCGTGATCAGTAGGTAGCAAAACCCCGCTACCCACATTGCACGGCGACTGAGCCACTCTAGACCTTGATACATCCTTACTTGCCAGCGGTGTATTTCACACCTGTAATTGGCGCGATCACCTCGTTGTACACCACACCGCAACGATCGCCGCAACGCTTGACCCAAGCAGGCAAGACTGTGTCAGCAAGGTTGGTCTGAATCAAACCGGCTTCGTTTGCCTGAGCCTTGACTTCTGTCATGGGCTTTTTCACCAACGTTGCCAACTTACCCGAGCAGCCCTCGGCACGACCAACGTTACAAGCAACGCCGTCCGCAGTGGCCTCTTCGCCAAGTTTCCATTGCGCATTTTCAACTGCCGCAAACGTCTTTTCGAATTCAGCACGAATCGAAGGCTCAAGCTTGTTCCACCACGCCAAATTCACAAAGTAACCAGCGGTCGACCAAGAGAGCGAGAGCGTGTAAAGATGGGTCGTGACCTCTGGCCATTTCACGCCGTTACCGGAACCTGAACCGGTAATACCGCAGTCGACCGTGCCACGCTCAAGCGCTGTATAGACCTCACCGAAAGCGAGTGAAACAGGTTGCCCACCGAGCGACTTCACTAAATCACCTGCCGAAGGCCCGTTGATACGCACTTTCATACCTTTCAAATCGGCTAACGAAGCAATTGGCTTACGACAAAACAGCATCTGACCCGAAAACGGATAGGTTGCGACAAGCTTGATACCAAGCTTTTCAAGCTCTTTGTTGGCAACCGGCATCATCGCGTCTGCCACCTTGCGCGCTTGGGTGATACTTGGATTCAAGCCAGCCAGGTCGATGCCGTCAAGCATGGGTACATCACCGGACACCGTTGTGAGCGGGCCTGCGGCAATATCAACTTGACCCGACCGCACCAACCTCAACACCTCTGGGCCGTTGACATTACGCTCTGGCCATGACGACAGGGTGACTTCAACACGCCCATTCGTCGCAGCCTTGAGCCCGTCACGCAGCATGGGTTGATCCACCTGCGTGTACTGCGGAATACTTGGAGACACCTGCGTGATTGCTTGGACTGCAATCTTTGGGCCTGTTGCTACTGTTTGAGCCGATACGCTCGGTAGCTGCAACGCTGCAAACAGGGCCGTGACCATGACTGATCGATTTAACACATTCATCTACAAGCTCCTAAAAATATGACTCAACGACAAAAGAGAAAGAATGGAATTGCCTCAGCAGTCTTAACAGCCCTGGCTGTGGCAAGCGCTACGCATGACTCATAAAAACTATCCAACTACCACCCATTAAAAACTTGCAAGACTATGATTTGTCAGATCGGTCACTAGCATTGAGCCGGGTGCATGCGTGAGACAAAAAGCAGGCTTCATCGCCATCGCGACAGATTGCGGGGTTACGCCGCAAGCCCAAAATACGGGTAGTTCGTCATCATGAATGGTGACTGATTCACCAAAATCAGGCAGATTGATGTCTTGAATGCCGATCAAGTGCGGCATGCCAATATGCACTGGCGCGCCGTGCACACTCGGGAACCGCGAAGTCACCTGCACCGCGCGCACAATAT
>CALCPT010000665.1 GCA_937897265.1 uncultured Alcaligenaceae bacterium | reverse complement strand
GGCACAGCAAACGAAGCCTCAACCATCGCAATCCAAGACAGCCTGGCTTAATTGCTCGCATCAGGTACCGAGCTAAAACGCGCACGGGCAGATCTTTCTAATCCCTAAAAGGACTCAATATGTCGGGCTTTAATCTGAAGTCAATCAAACAAGTCTTTGCAGCTAAAGTCGCAATCAAGGACCCCAATGGAGAACCTACCGGCGTAGTGTTCGAGATGGCGGGTCCTGAGCATCCTGACCGCAAGCGCATCACCTTTGCGCAGTCGCGCAAGTTTATGAAGTCCTACGCCAAGACTGGCCGTGCGGAAATGCCCGAGCCAGAGGATGCAGAAGCGCAGAAGCGTGACAACTTAGCCGCGTTCACGCTTGGCTGGTCTGGCCTTGTTGATGACGCTGGTAAACCGGTCGTGTTTTCTAAGCAAGCCGCGCTTGAAATGTATAACGATCCGGAAATGGCCTGGCTAGTTGATCAGCTTGAGACCGCACTCGGCGATAAAGAGCTTTTTATCACGCGCTCCGCACGTGCTTAATCAACCACGTCAGAGCGCAAATCAGACTCAGCAAAAAACGCACGGACGGGACTGCTGAGCTCGATCATCTGCAAGCCGTTCATCAGTCAACGGGCAAGAAACCTATAGAGCTTGATATCCCTCCCGTTCCAACTGGCGGCGAATATCTACTCGGTGTCTTTATGGATCTTCACTGTGCGAGGCCCGCGGGCGGCATGTCAGTGGGAGCAATCCTTTTATCTGAAATAGATGCCTGGCAAAGAGTATTTGACATCACGCTCACACCTTGGGAAGTAGAAACCATTTTGCATATTGATCGTGCAGCCTTAACAGAGATGATGGATACAAAATGAGCATTAATGTCGGTCAGTTAACAATTGAGATGGCGGCCAACGTCGTCCGCTTGAAGACTGACATGGATAACGCCCGTAAGACTGTTGAGTCTGCCATGGGCGATATTAAAAAATCGGCAGAGATGGCCAAGTCCGCTCTGGAAATGATCGGTGTTGGTTTATCGCTCAATTTCTTTAAAGACTATATAAAAGGTGCGATTGATGCGGCCGATGCAATTAAGGACCTAAGTAAATCTACAGGATTGGCTGTCGGCGAGCTTGCCGGCTTAAAACTTGCTGCCACGCAGTCGGGGAGCGACCTGGAAGGGACTGCTCAATCGATCAATAAGCTTTCCGTCAACATTGCGAACGATGTTAAAAAGTTTGCTGCGCTTGGGATTACGGCCAAAGATCCGCTTGAGGCTTTCAAACAACTTGCAGATGTCTTCGTCTCTATTGAAGACCCGCAACTTAAGGCAGCGGTTGCAGCCGAGGCCTTAGGCAAGAAGTGGCAGTCTGCTGCCCCCCTACTTGCAGAGGGAAGTGATGGCATTGCAAAGATGGTTGCACGAGGCAAAGAACTGTCTGGTGTCACGCCAGAGCTAACAGACGCCTCAGATAAGTTTAACGACACCCTCGCAGAATTGCATACCAAAGCTGGTGGCGTTGCTAATCAGTTAGCAGAAAAGCTCTTGCCTTCGCTTCAGGCGGTAGCAGATGAAATGCTTCGGTCAGATAAGAACACCTCGTCCTATTCTGTCGCGCTTGAAGGCATCAAAATCATTTTCGACACGATCATCGTCTTAGGTGCCGAGGTCAAATTTACGGTCGATGTCACGCTTCAGCAAATCAAAGCAGTCGTTGAGTACCTTGCCACCATCGCAGGTGGTGGTGGTTTTGAGGCAGCGAAGAAGATCGCTGACGAGATGACCGCCTATGGTGAAAATGCCCGCAAAAAAGTGGACGAATTTACCGCAAGGATTTTGAAGGGTAAGCCAGCGGAAGAAGAGGCAATAAAGGCAAGAGAGCGATCGACCGCGACAACCAATACAAATACTGCCGCGATTGAAAGAAATGCGCGTGCCTTTATTGATTCTGGTAATACGAAGAAAGCCGGTATCGACGAATACGCCAAGATGATCAAGTCTGCCGATGAGTTGGTCGCATCGCTGAAATTTGAGTCTGATGCTTATGGGCTGAACAACATCGAAAAGGAAACGGCGATCAACCTTCAGAAGCTTATGAATATGGGCTTAAAAGAAGGGACTGAGGAATACAAAAAATATACAGAAGCTGTGATCGGTGCTGTCTTTGAAAAAGAGCAGATGAAAACTCTCGCCGAGATGAAAAAGAAAGCAGAGGAAGAGGACAAGAAATCAATCGAAAAATTTAATGCTGAGCGCGTCAAAGAAGAAGAAAAGTTCGCCGATGAGGTCAAGTCGATCAACAATCAGATCGGGCAGTCGCTCTCTGATGCCTTAATGTCCGGTGCACTGAACGCTGGCGACTTCATCAAAAACATGTTTAAGACGATGATTCTTCGTCCACTTGTTCAGCCGGTCATAACCGGCATCGTTGGCGCTGTCACGGCGAGTTTCGCTCCTTCCGCTGCATCGCTTGGTACGACCGAGTCGGGTGGTTCTATCTCTAGCTCAATGGGCTTGCTTGGTGCGGCCAGTAGCGCAAAGTCTGCTTATGAGATCGTCAGCGGTGGCTTTACTGCGCTGGGCAATTCAGTCACAAGCTTTGTCGCCGAAATGGGAATGAACTTATCCACGGTTGGCGAAGCCGGTGGCGTACTCGCAACCGCTGGAGACAGCCTACTTGGTGCTGCCTCATCGATTGGCGCAGTGGCCTCTTATGTGGGTGGAGTTGGTGCGGGCCTGGGGCTTGGAAATTTAATCTCTGGTGGCAATTCTGTGATCGGTGGCAGTTCTTGGTCCACGGTTGGCGCAGGCACTGTGATCGGCGCACTGGTCGGCGGCCCCTTAGGTTCAGCCATTGGAGGCGCCATTGGAGGCGTAGTCAACGCAGCCTTTGGGATGGGTAAAAAAGAAAATACCGACAGTGGGATTATCGGAAATCTCAGCGCCTCAGGCTCGAACCTTGCCAGCTATCAGGAGTGGCAGCAAAAGGGTGGCTGGTTCAGAAGCGGGGATTCTGGCTCTGATTGGTCAAACCTTGACCCCAAACTTCAGAAGTACATGAGTAACTCAGTCGCTGCCACGGCAATCGCAGTCAAACAGTACGCGGATATCTTAAAGCTCCCGGCAAAAGGGATCGCCGAGTTCAGCTTTGAGGTTAAGCGCAGCTTGGCTGGGCTCACGGCAGAAGAGGCGCAAAAGCAAATTGATAGTCTATTAGCGGCCTATGGCAATGCGCTTGCGTCAAGTGTAGCGTCCGAGATCGGACCTTTTCAGCGCGATGGCGAAGAGGCAGGTGCCACGCTTGCGCGATTATCTACGGCGGTGATCCAGCATACGACTATGTTTTCCCGACACGCGTACCGTTCCCGCCAGGTACGCCACGCATCAAACAAGTCGTATCGAATTTTAACGATACCTATTTCTTAGACGTTAACGGAGCGGTGTGGCACTGCGGGGCAAACCGGGGTGATTGGATGTCCGGACGCAACACTACGGGCGCGACCGCGATACCTACAAAAATAAACGGCTTCGGTGATCTAGGGGCGACCGCCGTCATTACAAAAATTTTCCAAAGCAACGCCTACTCTGGCAGCCCGTCGATGTTTCTATTGGATAACGTGGGCCGCGTCTACACCTGGGGATATAACGGATATGGCAATCTAGGGAACGGGACAACGACGAATATTGTGGTTCCCTACCTGATACCGTTTACTGCAACAACACCTATCAAAGACATATACGCAACCGCCAGATATGCGGCAACATTTTTGATAACAACAACCGGCGTTTTATATTCAGCCGGTGAAACAAATACCTCGCTCTATACCGGAACAAATCAACTTTTTCGTCCCGTGATGCCCTGGGGTTTTAACAAAACAGTCAAGCAAATTTTTGGCTGTGAAACTTACTATGTTTATGACGGTGACGGCAATACCGCACCGATACGTCGATATGGCGCAGTGCTAGATAACGGTGAAATGTGGTGCTGGGGTAACTTGTCTGGTAGTTATAACGATGGGTTCGGTATCTCTTACGCTGCCGATGCGTATCAGAGCAACGCCATATATCCGATCAAGGTTTTGGATGGTGTCTCATTTGCTCAGGCTAACGCTGGCTGGAACACCATGATTGCCCTAATGACGGATGGCACTGTGAAATGGACAGGCTATAACGGACAGGGTCTTGGCGGCACAAACGCCAGTCGGCAAACATGGGTCACGATTGGTGATGCTTATTTAACCGGCGTTACCAAGCTTCGCATGCACGGCTACGGTTCTTATTCAACTGCTATCGCACTTCGCAATGATGGCAAAGTAATCGTTTGGGGATATGGCGGTAATGGCCAGGTGGGTGATGGCTACAACACTGTAATGAACTACCCAAATAAATATTTGTTAATCGATAAGACTGTTATCGATTTTGAAGCTGGCACTAATTTCGGCGCTGGCGGCGGTGGCCAGCAGGCGGCGCACCACCTCGGCACCCTCGGGCTTTTTCACGTCCACGCCCACCAGCTTCTTGTTGCGCGCCGTCACGCTCCACCAGAGGCTGTTG